>JACQYG010000340.1 GCA_016208345.1 Chloroflexota bacterium | reverse complement strand
GACGCTGCCAAGCTTCACGTCCTTGCCCGATTCCACTGCGCCCTTGGCCTCGGCATACATCGTGGCGTGGACCTTTTCCGCCTCCTCGGCCCAGTTAAAGCTCTTCTGAGCACCGGCCTCGTTTTGGAGCTGGGCCACCGCCCGGAAGGCGGGATACATCTCCTCCACCTCGTAGGTCTCACCGGCGATGGCAGCGCCCAGATTATCGGCTGAGGGACCGATGCCGCCCAGGTTTCGGAAGTGGTTGGTGGCGTGGACCTGCTCGGCAAAGGCAATGGCCCGGAAAAGCCGGGCTACGTTGGCCCTCCCCTCCTTCTCTGCCCGATCGGCGAAGATCAGGTATCTCATGTGGGCCTGGCTCTCGCCGGCAAAGGCCGCCTTCAGATCGTCCTCGGTCATCTTGCGCATTGTGGGATACCTCCAAGTAAATTAATGTTGGGAATCTCAGCTAAACCCTCTTGTCAGAGGTTAGCCGCCCTCGAAGAATGGCTTCTCCTCTGTGTCGAACCAGGTCTCCGGGTGTGTCAGGTAATCCAGGGTTTCGTGAATCAGTCGGTGGTGCCGGTTCTCCTCCCCGGTGAGGAAGTCGTACACTGCACGGCCTTGGGGGTCGCTTGTCTCCCTGGCCGCTGACTGGTATAGCTTGAAAGCTCTCTCCTCGATGGCCAGGGCAGAATTCAAAGCCTCGATGTCGCCGAAAGCGTCATCTACCTTCGGCCTGGGCCCACCCTTCGGAAAGAGTGGAGCCAGTGGTGCCTCACCGACCCCCCTTTGAACCAGGGAAGCCGCCTCCAGCCACTGGCCCCTGCTGGTGAGAGACCGGTACTCTGACTCGAGAAGGCGTTGGTGTTCTGCCTCATCGTCGGCCAGCCCGGCCAACGTAGCCTTGCCTCGGGTACTGCGGGCTTTCTCGGCGGCTTGCAGATAGAATTCACGGCCCTTTCGTTCGTTTTCCATGGCCTGCTGCAGCACGACCAGGGCCCTGACCATCTCGTCATTCATTTCAGTCACCTCCTTTCGATGCACTTTCTTTACTGGTAGAGAAAGGCACTAGCCTGGATATCGAAGCAAGAGTTCCTTGATCTCCCTGGTCACGTGCATGGCATGGGCAAATGGCCGATTCCTGCAGCTTGTAGACCGGCTCGGCCATGGTCATTCTCCTTTAATGCCCTCATGGCAATACGCTTTGGCCTCTATCTTACACCTTGAGTCCAGGAAACAAAAGCATCGGGCAAGGTATTTTGGCGAAAAAAGAGGACTATTTTGTAATAGCCCTTTAGGATGGCTCTGGAATAGAGGGCTAATCCCAGTTGATTAGCTCATGCGGTGGGCGGCCCCTCCGGTGCCAGCCCTTCGCGGATGGCATAGGCCGCAGCCTGGATGCGGTTATGCAGGTGAAGCTTATCCAGGATGTTGCGCAAATGGGTTTTGACCGTATTCTCGGCAATGACCAGGGTGTTGGCTATCTCCTTGTTGGTGGCGCCTTTGGCCAGCAACTGCAAGACCTCGGTTTCGCGCTCGGTGAGGGCTGGGCCCTCCGCCCTGATCCGCGGTGAGTCCTTTGCCGCGACTGCGGCGAACTCGTTGAGCAGCTTCACGGCCATGGAGGGTGACACCACGGCCGCGCCTCCAGCCACGGCTTCAATGGCTCGAACCAGCTCCTCGAACTCGGCATTCTTGAGCAAATAGCCCTTCGCACCGGCTTTGATGGCGGCAAAGAGATCTTCATCTTTTTCGGAGACGGTCAACATGATGATGTTAACGTCGGGAAGGTCCCTTTTGATCAGCCGGGTGGCCTCCAGGCCGTTACAGCGAGGCATGGCGACGTCCATCAACACCAGGTGGGGCTGCAGCTCCCGGGCCTTGGCCAGGGCCTCCCAGCCATCCACCGCCTCACCCACCACCTGGAGCCCTTTCTGCTGCTGCAAGAGGCTGGATAGGCCCTGGCGGAACAGGGTATGGTCGTCAGCGATGAGCACTCTGATGGCGTTCACGGCTATGCCTGCTTCTTTCCTTTGTTAGGAACGTTCACGGTGAGCACCGTCCCCTGACCGGAGGCCGACTGGATGATCAAACTGCCGCCCAGGTCCTGGGCTCGCTCTTGCATGATGCTCAAGCCCAGGTGACGTCGGTCGCCGGGGTCCCGGTTAGATAGGTCAAACCCCTGGCCGTTATCCTGGATGGAGATGGCCAGGGCCCCTGAGTCCCCCTTCACGGTCACGCGCACCTCCGTGGCGTGGGCATGTTTGCGCACGTTCGTTAGCCCTTCCTGCACGATGCGCAAGAGCCCGACCTGGGCCAGGTGTGATGGCTGGATATCACCCTCCACCGTCAGGTCGGTACGCAGGTTGGTTTGGCGGCTGAAGTCAGCGAGATAGTCCGCCAGGAGCCGTGGCAGCCCAATGTTAGAGTCCACCTGGATGCGCAGGCCGTCTATGGACTCGCGGGCATCATCGTAGGCCTGCTTGATCACCTGGCGGGCCTCCTCCAGCCCCCGAAGCGCGCCAGCGATGTCCTGAGCTCGCAGGAGCTCCTCGATCTGCCTGGTTTTCAGGCTAAGGTAGCCCAGGTCTTGGGCCAGGCCGTCGTGGATCTCTCGGGCCAAGCGAACTCGCTCCCTTAAAACGGCCAACGGCTCAACCCGGTCGTAGAGTTGGGTATTCTCAATGGCCACGCCGATCTGCTGGCCAATGGTTTCCAGGAGACCCCTTTCGTCGGGGCTGAAGGCTCGAGAGTCCCGAGAGAACAGGTTCATGGTCCCCAGGAGCTTGTCCTTGCTCTTCAGGGGGATGATGGCAAGGGATTGAAAACCGTCCCGCCGACAGTTCAGCTTTACTGCGCGCAGGTCCCGGGCAATATCGCTGGCGGCGATGGTCTCTCCGCTGAGAGCTGCCTGGCCGCACAGGCAGTCCCCGACCTTGATTTGCCTCTCCTGGCTGATGAAATCGGCGGTGAGTCCCTTGTGGCTGCCCAACACCAGCTCTTGAGTCCCGCTGTCTAACAACCGTATTTCGCCGGCATCAAGCCCCAGCACCTCCAGGACCTTAGCGATGGCGTTGTCCAGGGTCTCTTGCAGGACTAAGGACTGGCTTACTGCGGCGGTGATGGCATAGAGGGCGGAAAGCTCACGGTTGCGCTGCGTCAGGGCGGCCTGCAGACTCTCCAGTTGGGCAACGTCTTTGGCGAGTTGTGATGCGGTCTCGCTCATGGGAGGTAGCGTTCCCCGAGTTTGTTCCAGGTTCCGCCCGCATTATACCACACTGGCGGCGTTCTTTACCAGTTAAAGAAGCTGGCCAGGGCGCTCGATCTAACCCCATCTGGAGCCGACGGCTGACGGCGTGGAGAGAAACCTGGTTTCTGAACGTAGAGTCCCATTTCACCGGGATCGTTCTATTTGACAATGCCACTGGCCGGGTGCTATACTTCGGCCATCGGGCAAGGATGCCTTTGTTTTGTGGCCGCGAACTGTAGCTGGGTTCACAGAATGAACTCATGTCATCGGCAACATCGGAACCACGCCGGCCATCGACATGCCCGATTCCCACAATGCTGGGGACTTCGGCCAGTTCTTGATCAATGCCCCACATGAATACGGGATAACCAAAGAAAAGCTGGAGCATCGGACTGATGGCCACCTGGACATCGACTCGGTACGGGCGGGGGCCATCTTGATCTGCCCGGTGAAGGTCAAAGGCGGGGGAGTCTACGTGGGAGATATGCACGCCATGCAGGGAGATGGGGAGATCGCTGGCCATACCACAGACGTGTCTGGGGAGGCTACCCTGGAGGTTCACGTGATCAAAGGCTTGACCATCGAAGGCCCCATCCTGCTGCCGCCGGCCGAGGACTTGCCCTTCCTGGCCAGGCCCGTGAGCGTGGCGGAGTTGGGTCAGGCCAGGAAGCTTGCTTTAGAATACAAACAAGCCTACCTGGAGGAAGCCCTGCCCATCCAGGTCGTGGGCTCGGGAGCTAACCTCAACGAGGCGGCGGACAACGGCCTGGAGCGCATGGCCAGGCTCATGGAGATGTCGGTGGACGAGGTCAAGAACCGCGTTACCATCAGTGGCGCGGTGGAGATCGGCCGTCTGCCTGGAGTGGTGACTATCTCCATGCTTTGCCCGGCAAAGCAGTTGGAGAAGCTGGGCATCGCCAGCTTAGTGAAAGAGCAGTACGGCCTTTAACCGAGAAAAACCGGACGGCCGGATTTAATCCGATTTGTCCCAGCGATGAGTTTTGGTGTCTTGCCGGAAAGACTCCCGGTGTCTGGCAGACACCGGGAGTCTCCGTTCCTAGAAAGCCTAGAAAGGGCGCTTTCTGATGTTCAATATCGGCCCGATGGAGCTGATCCTGATCCTGATCGTGGCCCTGATCATCTTCGGCCCGGCCAAGCTCCCTGAGATCGGCAATGCCCTGGGGAAGACGCTGCGCGAGTTTAAGAAGGCCTCCGACGATTTGACCCAGGAGTTCACTAAAGAGCTCTACCCGGAGGCCGAGCAGAAACCAGGTAGCAGTCAACAGGCAGCATCTTTTACTGAAGAAGCAAAGAACATGGAGCAAAGCGAGGGAAGCGAAAAACAAGGGGGGCTAGAAGAAGACAGCGGGTCTTTTGGGGAAAAGCCTCTGGCGGGATGAGGAATGGAATTCGCAGCAAAACAAATAGTGGGTTGAACCTGTGATCGAGGTCAATGGTCTAACCAAGCGGTTTGGCGACTTCACCGCGGTCAAAGGCGTCTCCTTCCGCGTCGGCGAGGGGGAGATCCTGGCCCTCCTGGGCCCCAACGGGGCAGGCAAGACCACCACGGTGAGGATGCTGGCCAGCATCCTGCAACCCACTTCCGGGAGCGCCAGGGTGGGTGGCATGGACGTGGTGGCCGAGGCACGGGAGGTGCGCCATTTCGTGGGCATGCTCACCGAGCTGCCTGGCCTCTATAGTCGCATGAAACCCCTGGCCTACCTCGATTTTTTCGGCGAACTGGAGGGTGTACCCCCGAGCCTGCGCCTGGAGCGCAGCCGCGAACTGCTTACTCTCTTCGGTCTCTGGGAATATCGGCACCTGGCCCTGGGCCACTTCTCCAAGGGGATGCGCCAGAAAATGGCTCTGAGCCGAGCCTTGATCCATAATCCCAGGGTCTTGTACCTGGATGAGCCCACCTCCGCCCTGGATCCCGCCGGCGCCAAGCTGGTGAGGGATTACATCGTGAGCCTGGGCCGTGCCGGCCACACCGCTGTGGTCTGCACCCATAACCTGGCTGAGGCCGAGGCCCTGGCGGACAAGATGGCGGTGATCAAGGAAGGTCAGATCGTGGCTTTTGGCTCTCCCGAAGAACTCAGGAAAAAGCTCCTGGGGCCACCGCTCTACGAGCTGCAGATGGTGTCACTGGATGGCTACCTTCCCATCATCCAAGGGCTGGTAAAACTGGAAAGCCGGCAGGGCGACAGGGTTTGTTTTCGTTCCCTGGAGCCGCAGAAGCAAAACCCTTTGTTGCTTCAGCGGCTGGTGGAAGCCGGCGCGGAGGTGGTCTCCCTGAGCGAGGTGCCGTATAGCCTGGAATCGGTGTATCTGAGAATCGTGGAGAACTCGTCATCCGGCTCGTCTTGAGCCAGGAGGTCCGCCATAGCTAGCCATACTCTGGAAAATGCCTTTATAAACGCCAGATTGAGATTTTCCCCTCGCCTGCCTCTGGCTGTGGCCCGCCGGGAGATCGTGGACGCCATCACCGACTGGCGGATCATGCTGCCCATGCTATGCCTCTCCCCCGGCTTTCCCTTTTTCACGTTGATCAGCCTGCGCATCGGCGTGGATCGCCTGGGCCTGCCCACGGACGTGGCCATGGATACACTGCAGAGACTGGTGCCTTTTGGCGCCCTTATGACCGGGTTTTTCCCCACGTCATTCTCCCTGGTGATTGCCCTGGAGAGTTTCGTAGGGGAGAAGGAACGTAATACTCTGGAAGCACTGTTGGCCATGCCTTTGTCTGATCTGGAGCTGTATCTGGGCAAGCTGTTGGCCAGCGTCATTCCGCCGGTGACCCTCAGCGTTCTGGCCATCGGGATCTTCTACCTTGGCATCCAGTTGATCCTCGGCTATTCGATGTCGGCCTTCACCTTGTTCCTGGTCATGGCATTGTCGGCACTGGGGGCCCTGGTGATGGTCTCCGGGGCGGTGGTGGTGTCCAGTCACACTTCGTCCATCCGGGGTGCCAATCTGCTGGCCAGTTTCATCATCC
Organism: Chloroflexota bacterium; assembly: GCA_016208345.1. GTDB lineage: Bacteria > Chloroflexota > DTOL01 > DTOL01 > JACQYG01 > JACQYG01. Next base: position 807 of record JACQYG010000340.1, on the reverse strand, counting down.
TGCCCATGACTTTCATCATCTCTGCCGAAAGCTGGTGTATCCTTCACGGGTACATTGACATTCTCTGGATGATCATGCTGGCGATGCTGGTGGTGTCCATCATCTTCATCCGCATGGGGATTCGGATCTTCAACCGCGAGGAAATCCTCTCCCGCGAGGGCGAGGAGATCAACCTGCCAGCCATCGCGCGTGCCCTGCTACGCTTCGCCCAGAGGCTCCCCCGCCAGGAGACTGCGCTCGAGAAGGTGACTTCCCCGCCTCTGACGCTGTGGCGCTTGTACCGGCATGACATTCCTCAGTTGTTGGCCATAAATAGAGTACCGATATTCTTGGTGTTATTGGCCATGCCGGTGGGGACTCTTCTGGGTTACTGGTTTTCCTATCGGTATCCTTTCCCTCTGGCCGCCCAGGTGCTGGGCCGGTCGTTGGGGCAATGGAAAACCCTGAACACGATCCCCGCCATCACCATTGGCTGGCTCCTGTTTCACAATCTTAGAGCCTCGCTATTGGCGTCGGCTCTCTCCGCCTTCTCCTTCGGGACGGCCGCCATCTTGTGGATCATGCTCCCTACGATGATGGCTGGCTTTCTGGCCGGCGAGGCTGCCCAGGCGGGCTACAACGCCTGGGTATTCCTGGCTACGTTTGTCTTGCCCCACGGCATCTTTGAGCTGGCGGCAGCGGGGCTGGTGGCCGCCTTCGGTCTGCGCCTGGGCATGATCATCATGGCGCCGCCCAAGGGCATGTCTATTGCCCAGAGCATGGCCATGGCCGCCGTTGATCTGGTGAAGATAATGGCCCTTGCCGTTC
>JACQYG010000339.1 GCA_016208345.1 Chloroflexota bacterium | reverse complement strand
ATCTTGAGTGCCTGTCCCAATGTCGATGGCAAGTATGCGCATGGGACCACAAAAGGTGGCGTCTGGCGATGGCTGGTGACTGCTGCTCCTACCGGATGACCCGGACATCGCCCATGTACGGGCGCAGGACCTCCGGCACCAGGACCGAGCCATCAGCTTGTTGGTAGTTCTCCAGGACGGCAATGACCGTCCGGGGCAGGGCCAGGCCCGAACCATTGAGCGTGTGCACGAACTCGGGTCGGGCGGTGGGCGTGGGCCGATAGCGGGTGTTGGCCCGGCGGGCCTGGAATTCCTCGCAGTTGGAACACGAGCTGACCTCCAGCCACTCCCCACAACCCGGGGCCCACATCTCCACGTCGTAGGTCTTGGTTGTGCTGAAGCCCAGGTCGCCGGTGCATACCTCGACCACCCGATGGGCTATCTCCAGTCTCCGGCAAACCTCTTCGGCGTTATCCACCAACTTCTCCAGCTCATGGTAAGAGTCCTGGGGCCGAGTGAACTTATACATCTCCACCTTGTCGAACTGGTGGCCTCGCTTGATGCCCCGGACATCGCGGCCAGCGGACATCTTCTCCCGGCGGAAACAGGGGGTGTAGGCCACGTAGCACCGCGGCAGCGCGGTGGCGTCCAGGATCTCGCCCCGGTGCAGGTTGGTCAGGGGCACCTCAGCGGTGGGGACCATCCACACGTCGTCCTCCACGTCGTGATAGAGGTTGTCGCGGAACTTGGGGAGCTGGGCCGCCCCCACCAGGCACTCCTCCTTGACCACGAAGGGGGGATAGATCTCCTGGTAGCCGTGCTCGTTCACGTGGAGGTCCAGCATCCAGGCGATCAAGGCCCGCTGGAGTCTGGCGCCCAGGCCTCTCAGAAGGTAAAACCGCGTCCCAGACATCTTCACGCCGCGCTCAAAATCGATGATGCCCAATCGCTCGCCGATCTCCCAATGGGGGAGTGGCTCGAAGTCTAGCTTCCGGGGCTGGCCCCAGGTGCGCGCCACCACGTTCTCCCTCTCGTCCTTGCCAATGGGCACGCTGGCATGAGGCAGGTTGGGGACCTCCAACAGACGCGCATTCAGCTTCTCCTCCACCGCCGCTGTTTCGACGTCCAGGGCCTTGATGCGCTCACCCACCCTTCGCATCCCGGCCTTCAAGGCCTCGGCGGCCGAGCGATCCTTCATGGCCGCGATCTGGCGAGATGCCTCGTTGCGCTTCGCCTTCAAGGACTCCACCTCCTGGAGCAACCGCCGCCTTTCGTCGTCCAGACGTACGATCTCGCCGATGGGCGCCGCAAAGCCTCGCCTGGCCATGGCGTCGTTGACCAATTCCAGGTTGTCCCGGATGAATCTCAAACCTAACACCACTAATACCGCCTTTCTCTAGTGCTGATTTGTCTCTTGCCCCCGCGTACGCGGGGGCTTGTCCCTATCCCCTAACCTCTCGGCACCAACTGCACGGTCAAGGCATTCCGGCTGGGCAGCGCCTCCAGGAGCACCATGTCTCGGGCCAGGTTCACCACCAGGTCCAGCGTGTCCCCCAGCTTCAACCCCAGGTCGGCCAGCGGCAGGCTGAGCTCCAGATTTCTCGGGCCCAAGGCTATGGAGCCCATCTCTCGCACCGGAACCCATCCGCCATTACCATCGGAACGGTTGAGCACCGCATAGCTGGCACCCGGAAAGACCGCTATCTCCCAGGTCAGCAGCGACTCGGGGGATTCGATCTCCAGATTGGTGCCGCCGTAGCGGGTGTGCCGGTTCGCCGTGTCGGCGCCGGGGAGGCTCTGGTAAAACACAACGAAAAACGGGCTGATCTTCTCGGTCAATTCCAGGCGGAGATACAGGTCGGCGGGATCGTAGCCGTAATAGAGCCGCTTCATGACCGTCCTGGCCCTTTGCATGGCCCCGGTGGAGCTCAGGGGCTCCACGTAGCCCGCAGTGAGCCACTGCTCCGAAGCCACCTCCGCCGTCGATAGCCTTGGCGAGGTGTAGCCCCCCACGGGCCGCGTGGGCATGGCCGCCACGGCCGAGCTGATGGGCTCCTTGAGCCAGGAGGGACTGGGGATGCCCATGATCTTGTATACCCGGTTAAGGTGCCCTCGAAACGCTTGGTCGAACAAGAGCTCGTTTTCTGAGCAGTTTCGGCTATAGTACCACCAGAACCAGTCGCTTCCCTCGGCGATGTATAGCTCCCGCAGGGCTCGCTCCAGTACTGGCAGGTCGGCCAGCGGGTAGGCGGCTTGCCACTCGGTGAGCCTGGTCTTGGCCCGCTTCAGGTATTCCCAGGCCCGGTTCTGGGCCGGCTCGCCGATCCAGGTCTCCAGATTGGCGCCGATCCAAGAGCCGGCGGCAAGACGCGGGAGCGCATCTTTGGCCGGAAAACGGGCCAGGTATTCGGAGAGGGTGGTCGTCTGCAGCGAGCTGTCCCCGGAGATAAGTTCGTAGAGGTGGCGCAGAAATAGGTCGCCGTTGTGGTCGTATTCCTCCCAGCAGTTCTCTCCGTCCAGGATAATGGTTACCAGGTGGGGAGCATCGTCCCCGGCCAGGCGGTCGTGGATGTCCCAGAGCCGAGCCACCAGGTCCTCCGCCGCTGCCCTCTCGTCCCAGTGCTTGTAGGCGAAACCGATGAGGTCCGAGAGCTGGTGATCGCGAAACACGATCTGGAGCCCACCCCCCCAGCCCCCGTCAACGGGGGCGGGGGGCCAGGCGGACTCCAGGCGATAGGGCTGGTATAAGGCCTGGGGGTTGAGAGCTCGCCCCTGGCTATCGCGTTAAATGGTGATGCCCAGTGACCGCGCCAACACCCCTTCGTCTGAAGCCAGCCAGGCGAAGTCGGTCCGGGACGCCACCAGGTCCACCAGCTCCTGGCTCACGGCACCCTCGGAGGGCCAAAGACCTCGGGGTGGCTCCCCGAAATATCGCCGGTGGGCCTCCACTGCCAGCCTGACTTGCTCCGCGGCATCCTCGGGGTGAACGAAACCGGGATTGGCCAACTCTAACCCCGGGCTGGCCTCCCTGGCCGAGCCATTGTCGATCAGGAGCGGCAGAATGGGATGGAAGTAGGGCGATGTGCTGATCTCCATCTGGCCCCGGGCTTGTAAACTGCGATAAAGGGGGATGATCTCAGCCATCATCTCCTGCTGCTTCTGTAAGATCCTCTCTATGTCCCGATGGCTGTAGCCACTGCCCTTATCCACCAGGGCTTTCAGCTCCCGGTCCCTCTCCCGCGTGGCTGGATCGATCCAGGCCAGGTTGAACCAGGCCACCAGGTCCCGATAATAGGCCGTGGACAGAAGCCCGGGCTGATCTCCCACCTCCTCTTTCAGTCGCAAAAGCCGCCAGTAGTGGGGCTGCCGCCGGACCACCTTCTCCCAACTGATGCTGAAGAAAAAGGACAGGAGATAGGCTTTCTCCTGCACCGTGAGCTTGGTCGCCGGCGTTCTGGAAAGCCGCTGGGCCCGATCCATGGCCTGATTGTGCGCATAATCGTACAACTGCTCCACCAGGCAAGGCACCAGGTTGAAGGTCTGGCGAATGGCGGGGTAGTCGGCCAGCACCTGAGCCAGGTGCAGGTAGTCCTTGACCGCGTGCAGCCGCACCCAGGGTTGGGTGTACTCTCCTGTCTCCTCGTCCCGATAGTAGGGCTGGTGCAGGTGCCAGACGAAGGCAACGTACAGTGGATGTGACATATTCTTTAACCAGTAAAGAACAGGGGCGGCAGCCGATCAGTCTTTAGTCCGCAGTTGCGGGAACAGGATCATCTCGCGGATGGACTGCTGGTCGGTGAGGAGCATCACCAGCCGATCCATGCCGATGGCGACTCCCCCGGTGGGGGGCATGCCGACCATGAGGGCGGTTACGAAGTTCTCATCCATGGGCTGGTCCTCCTCTTCCCCGCTCTCCCGGAGCTGCGACTGGGCCCGGAAACGCTCCAACTGGTCCAGGGGGTCGTTCAACTCGGTGAAGGCGTTCCCCAACTCCAGGCCGGCGATGATGGGCTCGAAGCGTTCCGCCACACTGGGATTCTCGGCCTTGCGCT
>JACQYG010000338.1 GCA_016208345.1 Chloroflexota bacterium | reverse complement strand
GCCGGTTCTTTTGTGGTTGGGCCTGCCCGTTGGGCACCATCCTGGACCTAGTCCGGTCCCTGGCCCTCTGGTCCTGGTTCCAAAAGAAACGCTACAAGCGCCGCCGCCTGGGCCTTTTGCTTCCCATCCTTTCTCCACAGGGCAACAGCTATCTGAGGTACTTCCTGCTGGTGGCCATAGTCATGCTTTCGGCCTTCTCGTTGCAGTTCGCGGGGTTCTTTGACCCCCTGGTGGTTTTCAATCGCGCCGCCGCCAGCGTCATGTCGGATTTCTTCATGCTGGATAACCTGGGTTTCAACCTCTACTTCTCGTTTTCCGTGCTGGTGGTGGCGATACTGGTGATGGAGCTCTGGCGACCCCGCTTCTGGTGCCGGCACCTCTGCCCCCTGGGCGCGCTCCTGGGGCTCTTCTCGCAGTTCACCTTGTTCAACCGCAAGGTGGGGGCCTGTTGCAACCGCTGCCGCCTGTGCCAACTGAACTGCCCCATGAACGCCATCCCCGATGATCCCAGGGAAACCAACCGGCGGGACTGCACCCTTTGCCTGGAATGCCAGCCAGTCTGCCCCAGGAAGTGCGTCTCCTTCGGTTTCGGCAACCTGGCCCTTTTGGGCCAGCCATCCCCGGCCGGGATCGGCCAAGAGCCTCAGGCGCAGGGGGGTTCCGGGTTGGCCCGCCTCGGTGGTCTCCTCGTCTCCCGGCGGCAGTTCGTGGGCGCCGCCGTCACCGGCGCTGCCACCCTGGCGCTGCCGGGCTACCTGCGGCCTGACCCCAAAGTGAACCTGGTCCGGCCCCCGGGCGCCCTGGTGGAGGAGGAGTTCGTCCGGACCTGCATCATCTGCCAGGAGTGCGTGCGGGTTTGCCCCCCTCAAGGGCTTCAGCCGGCCTTTTTCGAGGCGGGATTGAAGGCGATGGGCACGCCTTATCTGGCACCCAGGCGGGGCAAGCCCGGCGGCTGCGAGCTAAACCGGAGTTGCCCTCACCTTTGCGCTCGAGTGTGCCCGGTGGGCGCCTTGCAGTTGATCGAGAAACCGGACGTGCCCAAGAAAATGAAAATGGGCACGGCCCGGCTGGATAGGAGTCATTGCCTGGCCTGGGAGCAGGGCACGGGCTGCCGAGTCTGCGTGGAGGCCTGTCCCACCGGGGCGGCTCAGTCCTACCTTCGCCGGGTAGTCGTCGATGCCAATCTCTGCTCCGGCTGCGGCATCTGCGAGCGTGTCTGCCCGGTGGTCAACAGCGCCATCCACGTTACGACTGAGGGGGAAAAGCGGTTCTTGCCTGCGGGGAAAGGCCTGGCGCGGTGAGAGTCCCACCAACTAAGATAGCAGGCGCAGGGCAGGTATCAGAGCGGCGTGAGGGTTGAGTTGGCTTCAAAAAGCCGACCCAGGCCCTGGTGGTTCTTTGACTAGTAAAGAATAGGCCAGGATGGTGCCGTCACTGGTGGCCACGTACACGGTGTTTTCCACCACCAGTGGGGCCACCGCCACCCACTCGCCGGTATCCAACTTCCAGGAGGGGATGGCCAATAGTTGGCCGTTTTCGGAGCGCACCGGACTTTTCTGCCAGGGAGCCTGGGGTGACAGATCGAAGGCGAAGACCCGGGAATCCCGGTCCGCGGTCAAAAGCAAGGTTGACTCGAAGAGCACCGGCTCCTTTAGAAACGACTCCGCCTCGTGCTTCCAGCTCCACCGCTCCTGTCCATTGAAGGCGTTGACGGCCACCAGCTTGGTGCTGCCCGAGGAGGACAGAACGGTCTCCTTGAACACTGCCAGACGGCCATATTCTGCTTCGCCGGCGCTGGCCACCCAAATCAGCCGGCCGTTAGCGCGGTTCAGGGCATAGATACGACCGTTGTTGGCTCCAAAATAGATGCGCTCGCCAGCCAGGGCAGGCGTGTATTCGACGGCATCCAGCATTTCCTCAGCGCCCTCGGGGGGGAACTGCCATCTCAGGGTTCCCTTTCGGGCATCCACGGCGTAAAGGTGCTTGTCCACGGAGCCAAAATAGACTATTCCCTCGCGGACGACCGGACTGGCGTGTATCGGCCCGCCGGTGGCGTATTTCCATTTCAGGTTCCCATTCTGCAGCGAAACCGCGTACAAATTGCCATCGGCGGAACCGAAATACGCAGTATCGTCGCCCACCGCCGGCCCGGCGAAGATCTGCGCCTTTGCCTCCTCGGACTTCCAGGCCGGCTTTCCGTCCGAGGCCTGGAGCGCGTGCAGGACGTTGTCATCGCCGCCAAAGAGAACCAGTCCTCCCGCCACCACCGGCGCCCCGGTAATGCTCTTCGCGATTTGTCCCTGCCAGAGAGCGGCTCCGGTTTGCAGATCCAAAGCGAAGACCTGGCCGCGGTTGGTGGTGACAAAGAGTGTGGACCGACTTGCTGCCAGTCCCGCCGGGACGTTGTCGCCTCCCAACGTGCGCTGCCACCTCAAAGGTAGCAGGGATGGGGCTTTTAGTTGGTCAGCCAGTCTCGCCCCGGCCTGCGCGGCGTCGGCATCGCCCAGCCGGGCGGCTTGGCGGTAATAGATAATGGCCATGCGGCGACGCCCCTGCCCGGCGTAGGCATCGGCGAGTTTGTGCAAGGCCAGGTCATAGGCGCGGTCGGCTTGAAGTACCTTGTTGTATTCCCCCTCGGCTTCCTGGACCTTGCCCTCCTGGGCCAGGCGCTCGGCCTGGCTCATGATCGCCGCGGCCGGGCTCACATCCACCGCCTTGCGATACGCCAACACCGCGGTCTCTACCTGTCCCTCCTTGAGCAGGCGATCACCCTCAGCGATGTATCTCTCTGCCACGGTGGACTGGTAGTTCCGGCGGATGACCTCCGCCCGCTGCCGAAACGCATCGCTGCAGCCGGCGAGGCCCAGGGCAAGTGAGACGAGAAGGACGAGATATAGGGTGCTCTTCTGCATGGATATCTTTGAACGCAAGGGCCGGATTCAGCTAGGCCCTGGCACCGCCATCGGCCTCCTGAACCCGCTGAGCTGGTGGTGCCGGCGCGCAAACGCTGGTCATAACAGTCCTTCGATAGGCTCAATGATCATTTTACCCCGGCGAAGATCGACCTCTTTGACCACCTGGGCGATGGCCGGGATGAGCAGCTCATGACTGTGGCCCTTCACCACATAGACGTCATTGGCGCCAGTGGTCAGCACCTGATCGATGACGCCCAACCTCTCTCCGGCCGTCGTCTCCACCTCCAGGCCGATGATCTGGTAGACATAATAATGACCGGCGGTGAGGGTTATAGCCTTTTCCAGCGGTATGTAGATGTATTTGCCGCGGAGTTTCCCGGCCTCCTCAGGGGTGTTGACGCCCTGGAACTGCAACAACACCTGCGCGCCGTGGAGACGAAAACCCTTCAGGGAAAAGGGGAGGTGCTCCTCTCCGACATAGACCACCTGAAGGTGAGAAAAGCGCTGGGGAAAGTCGGTCAGTATCTCGGCCTTCACCAGTCCACTGGTGCCGAAAGTGGACAGGATCTTCGCCACTGCCAGGTATCTTGGAGCTTCAATAGGGGTCACTTTTCGCTGCCAGCCCGCGATAGCCTACCGTTCCTGGGCGGGTTGCACTCCGCCCACGCCAGCGGTGGCCCATCGGTCACAGTATCTCCAGCACCGCGTGCTTGCCTTCTTTGACCGCGGCCACCCGCAGGAGAACCCGGAGGGCATTGGCAATGCGCCCTTGTTTGCCGATCACCCTTCCCTTATCCGCTGGCGCTACCAAAAGCTCATAGATCACAGACTGGGCACCTTGGATCTGGTTGATTTGCACCTTAGCCGGGTCATCAACCAGCGACTTCGCCACGTATTCGATGAAATCGCGCATCATGTCTCTTGTCTCGGCCTTAGCCCGCGGCCTCGGCCTCAATGCCGGCTTTCTTCAATAGCTTGGCCACGATCTCCGTAGGTTGGGCGCCACGCCGCAACCACGCCGCGGCCCTCTCTTTGTCTATTTCTATGGTGGCGGGGTTGGTCAGCGGATTGTAGAAGCCCAGGGCCTCCACAAAACGGCCGTCCCTGGGCGAGGCCGAGTCGGCCACCACCACCCTGTAGCTGGGCTGCTTCGTCGCGCCAATCCGGCGCAGCCTGATCTTAACCACCGATTTTTTTCCTCCAGGCTATAATTCGTCCCTTAGAGCGGGCGTAAATATACCACGTTACATGGCTCCTTGTCAATTTGGCTTGCGGGTGCCATGTTGCCTCACGTAAAAATCTTACCATAAGACATTCGTTGCCTCACATAAGGTTCTTACTATCGAGCATTCGTTGCCTC
>JACQYG010000337.1 GCA_016208345.1 Chloroflexota bacterium | reverse complement strand
TCGGATGACCTCGTCCACCTGCTTCGCCTCCACGGCGATGAGCACCGTGGAATTGCCCCGGCGCAGGAACCCACCGGTGGAACCGATCCTGGTGGCCCGATGCCCGGCTTGGGTCAAAGCGTCAAGCAGGTTCCCCACGTCCAGATCCTGAACTATAGCTGCTACCATCTTCACGGCTGAACTACGGTACTTAACAAGTGTAGTGGCGGATCGCACCCACGAATTAAGGATACCAGAACAAGGTGAAAAGTCGGGTTAACTCAGGTAAACGGAAGGTAAAAAAAGATAAGCCCTCCGTGGGCTGGCGGAGGGCTTATCTTGACCGATCTTGACCCCATTACCCCTTTTTGCGGAATCGGTATCCTACCCCTCTTTCGGTGAGTATGAGCTGGGGATCCTGAGGATCACGCTCGATCTTCTCCCTAAGGCGTCGGATATAGACCTTTAAGTAATCGGTTTCGCCCTTGTACTCACGTCCCCAGACCTTGGCCAGGAGGGTGTCGTGGGGGAGGATCTGGCCCGCGTTCCGCACCAGGTGATAGAGCAGATTGTACTCAGTGGGGGTGAACTTGACCGGCGCACCGTTCACGCGCACCTGGCGTTGGCCAAAGTTAATGGAGAGCCGGCCCTCCTGGTAGTCGGCCGCCGCCGCAGTGGGCAAGGGCATCTCGGCCCGGCGCAGCACCGCCTTGATCCGCGCCAGGAGCTCCATGTGGCCGAAGGGTTTCGTGATGTAGTCGTCAGCTCCCAGCTCCAATCCCCGGACCTTGTCTATCTCCTCGTCCCTGACCGTAAGCATAATGATGGGCACATCCGAGAACTCTCGGATCTTCCGGCAGGTCTCAAAACCATCCATCCCTGGCAGGCCAATGTCCAGGATCACCAGATCCGGGCTCGTGCTTTCCACCAAATCCACTGCCGTCGCGCCGTCGCTGGCGTGGACTACCTGGCAGCCCTACCACTGCATGGTGAGGCTCACCGAGATGACCTCGGCCATGTCCGGCTCGTCCTCTACTATCAGGAACTTCATGTTGGCCTCCAGTTACTCGTAGGCACCCGGCGATTCTTTGGGGAGCGAGATCGAGAAGGTGCTTCCCTTGCCCACCCTGCTTTCCACCCGGACCCTTCCCCCGTGGAGCTCAATCAGGGACTTGGCGATGGAGAGACCCAGGCCTGTGCCTCCCTTATGCTCCGTGCCCCGGTAGAACCGATCGAAGATGTGTTCCAGTTCATCCTTAGGAATGCCCAACCCATTGTCACTCACGGAAACGAGCCAGTTGGGCCCGGCCTCGTGGACCTCCAAGGAGAAATGCCCGCCCGGCGGCGTGAACTTATGGGCATTGCTCAGCAGATTGATCAGCACCTGCTCCACTCGCCGCCGGTCTGCCACTACCGGCGCTGGATCAGGGTAATAATTGACCCGCATCCTCTGGCCGCGTGATTCAGCCAGGGGCGCTACCGCAGCCGCGGCATCCTTGATGACCTCGTTCAGGTCAACCCGCTGGAGGTTCAGGGATAGCTTGCCCTCATCCAGGCGGGCCATGTCTAACAGGTCGCCCACCAGGGCGGATAGGCGCTCGATGTTCCGGGCCATGTTACGCGTCAGCCGTTCCTGGGTTGGGTTCAGGGGCCCCGGTCCGCCCGCAAGTAAGAGTTCGGCCGAGGCCTTTATGGTGGTCAAGGGGGTTTTTAGCTCGTGAGAAACCGTGGATAGGAAGTCGGTCTTCATCTGTTCTAACTCTTTGAGCCGCGCCGCCAGCGTTCGCGCCAGTTCCAGTTCCTTTTTGAGCATAGAACTGACCAGGGATATAATGAACAGTATAGAGAGCCGGCCGGCCAGTCTCTCGCTGTTGGCGATGTCCCAGGGTAAGCCGCCGGACGCAATGGACGTACCTGCATACACCAGGCCCAGGGCGACCGTAGCCATCGTGGCCTCGACCAACGATAGGTCCAGGGCCAGGGTTATGACGCTGAAGTAGTAGATGATGTAGGCCGGGCTGTCCAGTCCCCCGCCCCAGAAGATCAAGAGAGAAACCACTGCGGTGTCCACCGCGAACAAGCCTCGCGGTGACTGCAGCAGCCGCACCCTGGTCTTGGCGACCTCAACCAGCCCATTATAGGCGGCCAGGACCAAGGCTATGTGGGTTGGCCGCTGGGGATTTAGCCAGCTTAACAGAAAGATCACGCCGATGGCTGCCCAGCGGAGCACTGCCAGGAGCTTGTCGACGCTGATGGATAGTGGTGCAAAGATCAAGGGTCTTTTAAACAATGCCACCTTTTTTACCCGTTTCTAACCTCTTGTAACGGAGTTTTTAACTTTATTGGAGTATCATTGACCCACGATCCCTGGTCAAGGAGCACATTTTACTGTATTATATCACAATACGCTATCTTGCCGGTGATTAGGGCCAGACATATCGGACACTTGGAGGAGAAATGAAAGGGAGGTATGCTGGTGTCGAGATGGGTGCGTATGGGACCATACCACCGGGAGCGGCGCGCCTGGCACAGCTTCCGGCAGAGCCCTCTCTAGACCGCCAAGCGCCGCCTAAAAGAAGCGCAGAGGGGCAGGGAGAAGGGGGGATAAGGGATGAGGGGATGTCAGCTTGACGGCGAAAAATCTCGATAGGAGGAAGGCCGTGACTGTTGGCGAATGTATGAAAAGAGAGGTAACGGCGGTGCTGCCAGGAACGACGGTGCGTGAGGCTGCGCGGGTGCTTGTCGAGCGGCACGTGGGCACCTTGCCTATTGTGGATGCCAACCAGGTGCTGCTCGGCATCGCGGGCGTTACGGAGATCCTTAATATCTTCCTGCCCGATTTTGTAGCGCTGCTCGAGGACATTGATTTCGTCAAAGACTTTGGTGTCCTGGAAGATTTGGAGCCTAAAGATGTACCTGAGGCCAGCACCCTCACCATGAAGGACATTATGAAAGAACCGATTGCCGTCGAAGAGGATGCAGGGCT
>JACQYG010000077.1 GCA_016208345.1 Chloroflexota bacterium | reverse complement strand
GGCTGAGCTCACGGCGAAGCCTGGCAGGCAAGGCGGCAAGGCACGCGACAACCAAAGACGACTGCGCTGGCAAGTTAACATGGATTTTCGCGCGCGGCAGCCGCCGTCCGCTGCAGCGACTTGTTATGCGCATTGCCCTCTCCCAATTCCTGGGGGCAGTCGTCTCTGCCTCCTGCCTCCGCAGATTCAGCAATGTGTCTGCGGATCTTATTACATCGAGGAACCCCGATCCTTGCACCGCGGCAATTCCACGATAGTGGGCAGCATACCCGCTTCATTCTTTGACATACTTCATCGGCACGTCGCAGTGCTTTGGCATCTCTATGCTCTCCGTGTGGCCCTCACACGGGCAATAGAGCTTGTTTGGGTCAGCCCCCGGTATTCCGGTTCCACAATGCGCGACCGGAACATCTTCTTCAGCTCCGCACGATTTACAAACCAACTTAGCCATTTTTCTCACCTCCTCTCTTAGAGATTTGCCTGAATTATCACACAGGTGATCATTCCGGCGCAGGGACAAGCTTCAACAGATCCACCGCGCCGGTAGCGAAGCACTCTGCCCCCAGCTTGCAGGCCCCAGCGGTCTTCTGGCAGCAGCAATCCTCCGCGATGCCCAGTTCACCAGCTGCCTTAGAGAGAGCATTTATGCGGGCTTTGAGGTCTCCCTTGGTCTTCTCGCAGGGAAGGGATGCGGCTTCTAGGTCCATGCCCAGCTTCTTTAGCCCCTTTTCCACCTTGGTCCTTGCCCCCTCCAGGCTGATGCAGCTTACGCAAATTTCCTTGGTTAGAGCTTCAAGGGCACCCAGTACAGCTCTATAGCCTCTAAGCCGGTTTTCAAAAAACTCCACTGACATATTTACACCTCCTTCTAACTGTTTTCTTAAGCCACAGTGATATCGGAGCGGTTTACGGTGTCGCTGGTTCGGTGATGAGCTTCATGATGTCCCATGCCCCAAGCGGGAAGCAGCCTGGGCCAATCTTACAGTTGCCGGCGGTCTTCTGGCATTCGCAATCTTCAGAGACCTCGATCTCCTCTGCCGCCTTGGCCAAGGAATCGATTCGGGCAAGAAGCTCACTTTTTTCTTCCTGGGGAACCGATGAGCCTTCCAAGTCTATCCTTAGCTTCTTTAGCCCCTTTTCTACTTTGACCTGGGCTCCCTCCAGGCCGATGCAGTTTCTACAGATGTCCTTGGAGAAAGTCGGAAGGATAGCCAAAACCACAGGATAGCCCCTTAGTTGGTTTTCAAAATAGTTAGACACGTGTTTACTCCCTCTATTGGGTTAGTGGTGCTGGCTCGGTAACTAGCTTTAACAAGTCCATTACTCCTGTCGCCAGGCACCCCTTGCCTATGGTACAGGTTCCTACGGTCTTCTGACAGGGCCCTGGGTCTGTGGGCAACCCCTCGGCGACCTTCAAGAAGCCGTCTATTTTGGATAGAAACTCCGCTCTTCTTTGCTCGGAAAGAGACGATCCCTCAAGGCTCTTCCTCAGCTTACCCAGCGTCTTGATAATCTTGTTTACCGTAGTCGGCAGCGAAAGACCAACATGACAGATATCCTTGTCACAGGCTGCAAGGCCAGCTAAAATGCCAGGGTATGCACGCAGTTGGTTGTGGAAATATAGCTCCTCCTCTGTAAGCTTTGCGACGACTGGGGCGACTACTACTAGCGCCTCTTCTACCAGGGGGACTGGCTTAACCTCTTCCACCATCGGCGCTTCTTCTAGGAGGATTTCGGCGATTTGGGATAGCTCTTCTGCTATCCTTGAAAGGCGCCTCCCTATGGCCACTATCTTAGGTTCACTCACCTCTACTGCCTCATTTTCTCCGGGAACTGCTTTTGCCTTCTCCTCTTCCTCGATCCCTTTGACTAGGTCTTCAAGCTCCCATTCTTCGATGGCCTCCGGGTGTTTGACCCTCCAGCTAAGTCTGTAGGAAATGGGCTCCTTAGCATAGGCGCCCGGATCGGACAACGTATAAATCAAAAATCTGGTGGGCTTCTCCTGATAACAGGACCAAACGGCCTTGGTTATCACCTCTGGATCCATCTCCCCTAAAAGGTTGACCAAGGTGACCTGCTTTCTAAACCGCTCAATCGCTTCTTTGGGAGTGTTAAAAAGGTACGGAGTCACCGCCTTTGAGCCAACGATGGTCCATCTTTGGTCGATCCCATTCTCTAGGAGGGCCCTAAGGGCATCCCCTGAATGGTGTCCCTCTACGTCAACACCACAGAGGACTATGTAGCGGATGTTGGGATTGCCCACCACGTTGCAGACAATCTTCTCTATCCCGATATTCTCCGTCTGCAATGTTCCCGCGAGGGCTGCCCCTGTTTCGACAGCCACCCTCACCAGCTTTTCGATCTCAGGCGGGGCATTTTGCACCTCAGGTGGCAAGGCTCCGTAAGGAGCGTTCAGCAGAACCACCACCGCCACCGGCGAGTAGTCGTTGCCACGCAGGAAACAGCCTGGTTCGGTGGGATAATCTTCTACGGGGCTCACTTTCAGCATCTCGACCGCGGGCGCCTCTTTTCCGATGATTGCTGTAAGGATGCCACCTTCGTCATCCAGTTGCAAGATCTCGCAGTTTTCCTCAGCCACGAGATCCTCCATCTTCTCCCGAAGCGGCGCATCGAAAACGACCTTCAACATGTTGCCGACTGCCAGATCGACCAGGTGTTGACCAACACCGGCTGTCCGCAGTCAGCAAGCCCCCTTGATATCGAGTACGGTCACGTCATTCATAGACATACCTTCATCTTTCTAGTTTGATTTTGCGCAAATCTCAGCAGAAAAAAGAGCACGGAGCGGCAAGCATCGAACTCCCAAGCGGCAACTACGTTCTGATATGTTCCGCTATGCCACTTGTCGCTACCAGAGGCTGTCAAGCCAATGAGAGTAATGGCGTATAACGTTCCGCTTCACCCGCCGCAAGCGAAGTCTGACTTGAAGACTCGCCTGAGACAACGTTGCGTTGGCTCTGCACGCCCACCTTTCGCGAGCGAAGCGCAGCGGTCGGTGTGCAAGCGATTGTTATTATGTAAATGCCTCTCAACGCCGCGCTCTGCACTTGCGGCGTGGGAGAGGGTTGAAGGTGGGCACGGTCGGTGTTATCCTCGATCATGATGAGTGACGGGGCATGCACCGGGCCGTCGACCTGCACAAGCACTATGTGGTCATTGGCGGCCTCAACGCCCGGCAGGCAATGGTGCTGGCGCCGCGGCGGATCGATCTGGCCGATTGGCCGGCCTGGGCAAAAGCCCACCTGCGCCAGAGCGATATGCTGGTGGTCGAAGCCACCACGAATGCCTGGGACTTCTATGACCAGGTGCAACCGCTGGTCGGTCGGGCAGTGGTGGCCAACGCTGGCCAGATCGCTTCGCTGGTGAAGACCCGGGTGAAGACCGACCGCGTGGACGTGCTGAAGCTGGCCCGGCTGCTGGTAGCGGGGATGATCCCCGAAGTGTGGGTGCCGCCGCTCGAAGTACGTGAGCTGCGCACCCTGCTCGCCCACCGCCGCCAGTTGGTCAAGAACCGCACCATGCTCAAGAACCGCTTGCAGAGCATTCTGCATCGTCACCAACTGCTTCCGCCAGAGGGCGAGTTGTTCGGCGCCAAAAACCTTGAGTGGTGGAAAACGTTGAAGGTTTCCCCCACCGAGCGTTTGCACATCCAGCACGACCTGATTACCTTGGCCACGCTGGAGCCGCAATGAGTGGTGGAAAACGTTGAAGGTTTCCCCCACCGAGCGCCTGCATATCCAGCACGACCTGATCACGTTAGCTACGCTGGAGCCGCAAATCGCTATGACCGTGCTGGCCGCCATCGGCGTTATCCAACGCTTCGAGAGCGCCAAGGAACTGGTGGGCTACAGCGGCCTGGGCGCCAGTGTCCACCTCAGCGGTGAGACCCACCGCACCGGGCGCATCACCAAGTCTGGCCGCCGCGACCTGCGCTGGGCACTCGTCGAAGCGGCCTGGATCGCTGTCGAGACCCATCCCTACTGGAAGCATGAGTTCGAGCGCCTCTCCCGGCGCATGGACAAGAACAAAGCCATTGGGGCGATTGCCCACAAGCTCTTGATCGCTCTCTGGCACGTGCTCACCGAACGCGTGGCAGACAAGCACGCCGAACACAAGATGGTCGCCTGCAAGCTCATGCGCTGGTCCTGGGAACTCACCGACGAACAGCGTGGCGGCTTGAGCTCTCGCCAGTTCATCCGCCTCGGCCTGATGCAACTCAAGTTGGATGAAAACCTGACCCACCTCACCTACGGCAACCTGCCGCGCCGCATCGCTTCGGTCGAAGAATTACTGTCTGTCAGACCTGAACTACGCTCCCTAATGGAAAACCCGTCCCAACCGGCGTCAGCTTGACCCCAAACCCAAGACTGTGTTTCGTGATACACTGTGCTTCCCCCCCCAAAAAAAAGAGACGGGAGAAGCGCAGTGATTCGCCATCGCCTTCTCTCGTTTTCATTTGGGGGGTGAGGGCAAGTCAAAGATCATGCGAAGTCCTTGGTCCGTTTTCGCCCTGCCACGCTGTGGGCTGGCAGCGGGAAGGGTTTGTGTTGTTAAAGAACAGGGCAGTCAATCGTAGAAAATTAACCCTTGACACTGCATTTCATCAGTAGGCGCATTCTGAATAAATTATTTGCCATCTGGCACAACTTTAGAAATACCATACTATACTGGCAATGATGAGACACA
>JACQYG010000336.1 GCA_016208345.1 Chloroflexota bacterium | reverse complement strand
GGCCGGGTGACGTTTCTGACCCTCAACTATCAGTCCCAGGAAGGTCAGGCCCGGGCCAGGGACTACGGGGTATTCGGCCATCCCGCCTTTGTGGTGTTGGACAAGGAGGGCAAACCCCTCAGGGTGATCGTCGGCGTGGTGCCCAGAGCCACGCTGGAGGATGCCCTCAAGGAGTCCCTGAAGTAGGAGACGACCTTGGAAGCGGAAAACGTGACTATGATCCTGGCCTTCGCGGCGGGGCTTCTGTCTTTCCTGGCACCGTGCATCCTGCCCCTGGTGCCGGTGTACCTGGGCTATCTCTCCGGGGCCACCATCGCCCCGGGGACAACGCCCAGCCGGAGGGCGATATTTCCTCACGCCCTGGCCTTCGTGCTGGGTTTTTCCCTGGTCTTCGTGGCCCTGGGAGCCTCGGTGGGGCTGGTGGGGCGGGCCCTCTATGGCTACCTGCCCTGGGTCCGGCATATCGGCGGAGTGGTGCTCATCGTCTTCGGCCTGCAGACCATGGGCCTTTTGCACATACCGCTCCTCTATGCCGAGAAACGGATCGGGTACGATGCCGGTGGCCGGGTCAGGCTGGCTGGCTCATTCCTGGTAGGGGTGTTCTTCGCTGCTGGGTGGACGCCCTGCGTGGGCCCCATCCTGGGCTGGATACTGCTCCTGTCCCTGGCCCGGCTCTCGGCCCTTTTGCCCTACTGGAGCCTGCCACTGTAAAGTATTCACTCGTTCACCATTCTCGCTACGGAGCTCAGATGCCCGACCTGACCGGAAAGAAACTGGGCCGCTACGAGATCGTGGAGGAGATCGGCCACGGCGGCATGGCCATCGTGTACAAGGCCTATCAGCCATCCCTGCACCGCAGCGTGGCCCTGAAGGTGCTCCCCGATAACTTCGCCCGGGACCATGGCTTCGTGGCCCGCTTTCAGCGGGAAGCGATCATCGCCGCCAGCCTGGAGCATCCCAACATCGTCACCATCCACGAGGTAGGGGAGGAGGGGGGCGTACCGTTCATCGTCATGAAGCTCCTGCGAGGCCGGACGCTGAAGCAGGTCATCCAGGAGGAGGGCAGGCTTAACCCCCTGCGGGTGGCGAAGATCATAGACCAGATCGCCTCGGCCCTGGACTATGCCCACAGCCAGGGAGTGGTCCATCGGGACATCAAGCCATCCAACATCGTCCTGGACGACCACGGCCACCTGACCCTCACCGACTTCGGCATAGCTAAGGCCCTGGGGGCGGAGAAGATCACCCAGACCGGCATGACCCTGGGCACCGCCGAGTACCTGTCGCCGGAGGCGGCGGAGGGCGTGGCGGTGGACAGCCGCTCCGACGTCTATTCCCTGGGAGTAGTGCTCTTCGAGATGCTCACCGGCCGGGTCCCCTTCCAGGCCGACACCCCCTACCGGGTGGTGTTGGCCCACATGACCGAGCCGCCCCCCTCGCCCCGCACCCTGGTGCCAGACCTGCCCATGGAGGTAGAGGAAGTGGTGCTTAAGGCCCTGGCCAAAAAGCCCCAGGACCGTTTTCCCTCCGCAGGGGAGATGGCCCAGGCCTATCACCGGGCCCTGGCGGGCCGTTCGGCGCCGGCCGAGACCGCCACCATGCCTGCCGTGGCCCCGGCGGCTGAGGAAGCACCGTCGGCCATCCCGGAGCCCGCTCTACCACGGCGGGGCACGAGTCCGCTCTTATGGGCAGCGGCGGCCCTGGCTGGCCTCTTGGCGGTCGGGGTACTGGGACTGGCCTTGGCCCTGGGCCCGACCACGGTTCGCGGGCTATTCCGGGCCCGCCCCACGGGCACAAGGGCCTGCCACGACAGACCGAGACGCCCAGGCTGGAGGCCACATCCGTACCTCGAGATACGCCCCTGGTCCCGGCTACAGTCGTGCCCCTGCCCACGCGGCCGCTGACGGGAACCCCGGGCCTCGGAGGCCGGGTGTTGTATCAGACCGAGGAGTCTGGCCGGCTCCAGATTCACCTGTTAAACCTGGCAAGCGGGGAGCGGCTAGATCTGTCCTCACCTAAACGGGTGGACTTCGCTGCCGTGGAGGCGCCCGACGGCAAGCGAATAGCCCTTGTCTCGGCACCCAGTGGTCAGACACCAGGCCTCTTCGTCAAGAACCTGGACGGCTCAGGTTTTCTGCGGCTCACCGATCGGGCCAAAGGCCCCGCCTGGTCGCCCGACAGCTCGCGCCTGGCGTTTATGCGGGATGGCAAGATCTACGCCATGAAGGCCACCGGCGGTGAGGCCAAGCTGGTGTCAGGGAGGCTGGAGAATTGTGACTCCCCTACCTGGGGCCCTGGCGGCACCCGCATCGCCTTCGAGTCCGGCAGGGTGGGCGGGCGGGCCATCTGGGTGGTGGGCTTTGAGGGTGCTGGTCCGGAGAAGATCACTGCCGGCGAGGACGAGACCAACCCGGCCTGGTCGCCCCAGGGCGACCGCATCGCCTTCCAGTCCAGGAACAACATCTACCTGACAGGGCCCTCGGGCGGCGACGTGACCCTGGCGGTGAAGGGCGGCGCATTCCCCACCTGGTCGCCGGAGGGCAAGGTCCTGGCCTTCGTCCGGGGTGAAGAGCTCTGGGTGTGGGCCCCGGCGCTGGACCGGGAAGCCAGGGTGGCCGTTTTGGGGCCGCGCGCCGTGGTCACGTCCTGGGGAAGGTAGCGGTGAGCGGATAGGAGTTAGTAGCAGGGGTTTCGACGCCGCGGGCAAGCCCCGACGCTGCGGGGCCCTGCGCCCTTCCCTCTCCCCCAGCGGTACTATCTCAGGCGGATTCGCCTGGATAAAATTGCCACGCCCATTCTGCCTCTTGCGCAATTGCCCAACACTCCCCTATGCTTCACAATGGAGGCTTAGAACCCTGCAGAACCCAGGAGGGCGAAACCATGAAATGGCGCTAGGGGCGCCGCTCTAGCACAAACCCCTCGATGGCGTCGAACACGGCCTCCCGCTCCAGGTCCATGAGCATCTCGTGGTCGGTCTTCTCAAACCAGGCGATGCGCTTCTCCCGGGAGGACACCCGGTCAAAGATCACCTGGGCGCTGGCCGGGTCCACCACGGTGTCCCGATGGGACTGGACGATCAGGAGCGGCACGGTGACCCGGGGCAACTGGCTTTCGATGAGCCTGGAGTATTCGTACAGCGAGACGAAGGACTGGGTGGGGAATCGGTCATAGTTGGTGTTACGTTTGGCGCACTGGGCGTCGGCGAAGGCCGGCGGGCTCTTCCACCACTGGAACAGGCGGGACAAGAGGGGCAAAAGCCCGATCAAGGGGGACTTGAAGCGCAGGGCCGCGGCCACGGTGACGGCGCCCGCCAGCTTCTCCCCATGGTCCATAGCCAGGTTCAACGCCACCAGGCCACCCATGGAAAGGCCGATGGGGATGGCCAGGTCCACCTCCTTCAGCAGGTCCTGGAGGGCCGCCTGGGCGTCGGCGTACCAGTCCTTCCAGGTGACGCCGACGAGGTCCTCGGGCCTGGTGCAGTGGCCCCGGAGCACCGGCATGCGGTAGGGGATATTGTTTCTCTCCATGCGGGGCACCAGGCCATTCACCGTATCCAGGCTGGAGGTAAAGCCGTGGAGGATGAGACAGCCCAGGGTTTTGCCGTTCACGGTCATGGCCAGCTCCTTTCACCGAAGATCTCAGACTACATTCGTTGGTCCACCGCTCTCCCCATGGACAGGAAGGCCACCGCGACCAGGGCACAGCGCACCAGGGTGGCGGGCCAGATGTAGAAGCCGCCCAGGCGATCTATGATCAGCCCTCCAGTCACCGGCCCCAGGCCGTAGCCCATGGCCCACACCAGGCCGAAGGCGCCCATGTAGCGGCCCCGCATGGCCTCCGGGGCGATGTCGGCCAGGGAGCCGGCCGCGAGCTGTGGTGCCAGGCCCGCCGCCGAGTTCAAGGCCAGGAGCAAGCCTACGGTGGTCATCGGGATACCCAGCCTATGGCGTGCATAGAGGGTCAAAAAGGGGAAGATGAGCCCACCACCGATGGCGTTGATCAGGGTGCCCCCAACCAGGACCCAGAACTGCCGTGGGAAATCGCTGAAGGTGGCCTGGGCTTGGGAGAAGAGCGATGGGATGCGGCACCTCCCAGGTATATTGGGCCGGCCAGGATTATACAACTCTCGTCGTCGGAGGGCAAGGGCAAGACAATATGCCCAGCGTTAGAGTTTGCCTCCCATGAGACAACTTGGGTTGTGTCTCCGCTTTTCGGTGCGGAGGCCTCGATCCGTCCGTGAAGGCTGGGGGCATACGCCTGGCGAGGCTCTGAAACCTCCAGACTGTTGGCACCGTCACCCCCGAGGCTTGCAAATCGGCGGGGCAGGTGTTATATTACGTTTCCAAGACCTGGACCCAAGGATATCCTATAAATGCCATCGGAGGATTAAAGGGAGGCAGGAATGCGAAGAAACGTCATTATCGTCATCGTCGTGGCCTTGGTGCTCCTGTGCTGCTGCGTGATCCTCTTGGCCGGCGGGTTTTATGCCTATAAATCTGGCCGAATCCCGGCCCTGGCACCTACGCCACCACCAATGGCCACCGCGTCCCCGATCCCCACCAAGGCACCTCCTGCCCGACCCACCCCCACGCTGGCCGCCCGACCCGGCGTCCCGGCCTTCGGACCCATAACCTTCGCCTCCGGCGCCACCAGCGACGACAAGCCGGTGAACCCTGCCGAGACCTTTCCGGCAGGCACCAAGCAGGTCTATGCGTTTTTCGATTACAGCGGGATGACCGATGACGCGCCGTGGAGCTACGTCTTCTACCGAGACGGCAAGGAGGTCCTGAGCAAGAGCCTGGACTGGACCGGCGGGGCCAAGGGCAACTTCTGGGTGAACGTCTCCGATGATGAGGGGCTTGCCCCCGGGAACTATGAGCTGCGACTGCTGGTGGCCGGCCGAGAGCTCCAGCGTGGCAGGTTCGTGATCCAGGTGGGGAAGCCTGGGGTCACGACCCCAGTGGGCAAGGATCCCACCAGGCTCTCCTGGCAGGTGAGCGCCCCCCGGCAGCCAGTGGGGACGGATGTCTCCGTGGAGTTGGGCCTGCGCAACAAGTTTGGCCAGCCTGAAGAGAGATACCAGGTGACGTGCCGGGTCACCGACCCCGACGGGAACGAGGCCCTGGCTGACTTTGCGGTGGAGGGAGACACCTGGACCTATTTGAGATTCCCCGAGGACTTTGACTCCGGCGACACCAAGCTCAAGGGCGCGTATCAGGTGGTCTATCTGGTGAATGATGTGGTCATCGCCAAGGACTCATTCACGGTGCAGTAGCATGCCGCCGGTCACATCGGCGCCCCCAGGTCAGCGTGGATGGCCCGCTCACCTCGGAGTTCCTGCTGTTGGACCCAGCGCACACCATCCTGAGGCCTGACCACCAGGACCTCTATGGCGCCGCCGCAGCCCGCTGACTCGCCGGGCTCGATGAGTATTCCGTCGGAAAACCGCTGCATTTCGATGGTAGTGTGGATTAGAAAGACGGCATAATCAATGGCATCCTGCAGGGGCATGGAGCCAAAATAAGTAAGGTAGTCCAGAGGGTCTTTCTTTAGCTCTTGCTCCAGTTCCGGGGTAAAGCCCGGGAGTTGGCGCAGACGCCGGTCGTAGCCTTTGAGCAGCCGAGAGATGGCGTCTTCCATTCCCCGCCAGTTTGCCCCGGGCCGGTCGGTACTCTGGATTAACCACTCCTTCGCCCCTGGTACCCAGCATTCGTAACCCGTACCCACCGTCGCCCCAGGGTCGTAGCCTCCCACCAGGAACCCCGTGGCATAGCTGCCCTCCGGTGCCGGCTGGCTCCATTTGTTCTCGATCTCCTGGTTGTACTTG
>JACQYG010000335.1 GCA_016208345.1 Chloroflexota bacterium | reverse complement strand
GGAGTTCTTCATGGAAGTCCGGGACCATTTGACTCCTCGGGGCGTGGCTATGATCAACGCTGGCCGCACTCCCACCGACGACCGGCTGGTCCAGGCCCTGGCCTCCACCATGAGGGCCGTGTTCCCCAGCGTCTTCGTCATTGACGTTCCAACCGGTTGGAACAGCATGGTGGTGGGCACCAACCAGGCCACCAATCTGGAGAACTTCCAGGCAAACCTGGTTAATTTACTAGATCCAAATTTGCGCTCGGTGGCCGAATCGGCCCTGGCCCAGGGCATTCGCCCGGTGACTGCCTCGGGCCTGGTCTTCACCGATGACAGGGCACCGGTGGAACAGGTCATCGATCAGATCATACTGGGTTATGTGTCGGGTCGACACTGAATTCTTTATTAGGCAAAAGCATGACCGTGGCGACAGAGGGAAAGGAAGATCTGGTCTTCCGCGACGAGTTGGGTGGCAGGCCCACTACCGCCTTTCGAGTGCTGGTGCCGGTGGCCAATCCGCTGACCTGCGGCGCCATGATCCAGCTGGCGGCGGCCTTGGCCAGTCAGAGGTCTGGTGAGGTCATCGCCCTGCACATCGTATCGACCCTCAACCATGGGATTGACGACGAGAGCAAACGCTCGGCCGAGAGCCGTCGCAGCATCATGGAGGAGGCCGTGAATTACGGCCGTGGTTTGCCCTCGCCAGTGCACACCGTCACCCGGGTGGCCGGTTCCATCGCCCAGGGTATCCTAGACACCGCCAGGGAGGAGAATGCCTCGCTCATCGTCATGGGCTGGCAAGGGCGGGTCCGCTCCATCTCCCTGGGAACGTCGCTGGGAGAGGTGCTGGACCCCGTCATCAAGGAGGCCCCCTGCGATCTGGCGGTGGTGAAATCCCACGGCCTGACCTCCATCCAGCGGATCCTGGTGCCCACCGCCGGAGGGCCGAACGCCGTGCTGGCCCTGAACGTGGCCATGGCCCTGAGCAAGGTCTACCATTCCGAGATCACCCTGCTCCATGTGGCCAAGGGCGCCGACCAGGGGCAGGGCAGACGTATGATTGCCCGGACCATGGCCGGCGTTCGGGGGAAGAAGAGCATTCGTCAGGAAGTGATCATCGCCGGCAACGTGGTGAAGGGCATACTGAAAGAGGTGAAGGATTACGACCTGGTGATCCTGGGAGCCACTCGCCAGGGGGTGTTCCGCCAGATCCTTTTTGGCAGCGTGCCGGAGGGCGTGGCCAAGCGCTGTCCCAAGACGGTCATCATGGTCAAAGGCTACGAGGGCCCTCTGGTCTCCGGGCTAAGGCGGGTCTGGACCACCTTCCTGGGGGCCAGGAGCCTCATCGTGGCCCTGCGATGAATATCGGTTTCTTCACCGACACCTACGTGCCCCAGATCAACGGGGTCGTCACCTCGATCTCGATTCTCACCCAGGCGTTGGAGAGGCTGGGGCACCGGGTCTACATCGTCGCGCCGGCCATCCCCAAGTACCGGGACACACGCCCGGGGATATTTCGTGTCCCCTCCATACGATTTCTGTTCCAGCCTGAACATCGGGTGGCTAGCCCCGTTTCCCTAAATATCCTCCGCCGTACGGCCGGCCTGGGGTTGGACGTGCTCCACGCCCACACCCCATTCGGCCTGGGCATCCTGGCCTTCCAGGTGGCGCGGGCGCGGCATCTTCCCCTGGTTCAGACCTACCACACCCTTTTCCCGGAGTACGTGCACTACGTGTTGGGCGGCCGGGTGATCACGCCGGGGATGGCGCGGCGGGCCAGCGCCTTCGCCTGCAATCGCAGCGACGTGGTGGTGGCGCCCTCGGAGAAAATCAAGGAGTTGTTGTTGGGTTACGGCGTTAAGAGGCCCATCCGGGTGATCCACAACGGCCTGGACGTGGAACGCTTTCAGGGTCAACCAAGAGGCCTTCTGCGCTCCCGGCTTGGCCTGGCCGAGGCGGAGGAGATCCTCCTCACCGTAGGACGGCTGGGGAAGGAAAAAAACCTCGAATTCCTGATCCGGGCCTTCGGCCAGGTGGCGCGCTCCCGACCAGCAGCGAGGCTGGTCATCGTGGGCGACGGACCGGAAAGGAACAGGCTCGTGGCTCTGGCAACAGGGCTCGGGCTGGCCCAAAGGGTGCTCTTCCCAGGCTATGTTGCCCCGGGAGAGATGCCCCAGGTCTACGCCGACGCCGACCTTTTCGTCTTCGCCTCCACCACCGAGGTCCACCCTATGGTCCTGTTGGAGGCTCTGGCCTCCGGCCTGCCCATTGTGGCCGTGCGTGATCCAGCCGTAGCCTCCGCCGTCGTCCCGGGAGAGAACGGCTTCCTCATCGGCCAGGGAGATGATGACTACGCCCAGGCCGTCCTGAAGCTCCTGGCCGACGAGCCGCTCCGCCAGGCCATGGGCCAGTCTTCTCGGGAACTGAGTCGCCGTTTCTCCTCCACCACCCAGGCCGAGAAGTTGGTGGGCCTCTACCAGGAGATGATCGCGGCTACCCAACCGCCCTGATCCGCTCCTCCACGTCGTGCCGGACGCTGGCCAGGCCGAACAGCATGATCCCCACTCCAATCAGCAGGATCACCTTGTTCACCCCAATGAGATCGGCCACGGCCCCGATGAAGATCAAGGGCAGGATGGAGGCCACGTTGCTCAGCACGAACCATACCGCGAAGATGCGGCCCCGGAAGGAGGGAGGGCAGCGCTCCTGGAGCACCGTCTGGGCCGGGATGTTCACGCTGGCAAACTCCAGGCCCAGGAGGAAGGCTAAGACCATGACGATAGGCACCAGGCCCACGGCCTGGTGAAGCCCGGCGGTGTCCATGATCCGGCCCACGACGTTATAGAGGAGATAGCTTCCCCCGGTCTTCACCGCCGCCAGCGCCATCAAACCCAGCCCCATTGATACCAGGCCGAGGTTGATCAGGGTGCCCTTGGCAAACCGGCGGGCCAGCCCGGGCATGGCCAGGGTCCCCACCAGGACCCCGAGACCCGCCGGCGCCAGGATATAGGCCGCGTCCTCGGGCCTGACCCGGATGACACTCTCGGCGAAGGCGGTGGCCAGTGGCGCCAGGGCCATGAGCAGGGTGGACATCAGGGTGAGCTGCAATACCGACGTCCAGGTGGCACGGTCACCGGTGATGATACGCCAGCCCTGGCCGATCTCTTCCAGCGCTCCCCGAACCAGGGTACCCCCTTCCTCGCCGGTGAGCGGTTTGGGCTTCTCCCGGTCCGGCGGCAGGAACCAGACCATGAGCGCGGCTAGGATATAGATGGCGGCGATGATGGAAAAAAACACCCTCACCCCAAAGGCCTGGGTGCCAAATAGCTTGATCACCAGGGGGGCCAGGAGGACGAACCCCAGGAGCTGAGAGACGGAAACGGTCAACTGGAAGAGGGAGTTGGCGGTGATCAACTGGTCTCGCCGTACCAGCATCGGGATGGCCGCGATCTCCGCTGGCCCAAAGAACTGGCTGATGGTGGAGAAAATAAAGGTCACCAGAAAGAATAGCGCGAAGGCCCCATCGGTGAAGAAATAGCCCAAAACGGCTCCTGCTCGCAACAGGTTGGTGGCCACCAGGACCATCCGTTTGTCGGCCCGATCTACCAGGACCCCCGCCAGGATGCCGAAGAGCACCGAGGGCATGATGAACGAAAGCACGGCGAAGCTGGTCTGGGTGGTGGAATGGGTGTGGTCCTGGACGATCACCATCACCACGAAGCCCACGGCGTTCTGGGCCACCTGGGTGACGGCCTGGGCCATCCAGAGCAGGAGGAAATGACGGTTTTTCAGGATGTTCTTTACTGGTAAAGGGGACGCAGCATCAGTGGTCATGACGCCTCTTCGATCACAAAAGGCTCACCGGATCCACGTCTACCACCCAGCCCGGCGGGATGGGTGTCTCGCTCAAGAGAGGGTGAACGTCCTCGGCACGCACTACCAGTTGCCAGCGATACCTCCCCCGCAGCCTGGACACGTAGGCCGGTGCCGGGCCCAGCACCTGGCAGTTCGCCAGCCCCAGTTGCGATACGCGCTGGCGTAACGCCCGAGACAGGCGCTCGCTCTCGGCCCGGCCTTTCTCCTCCACCGGATGAGCATAGACCAATCGAGCCAGTTGATTGTAGGGAGGATAGCCGTGCTCGCCACGGTAGGCCAGTTCCTTCCGGAAGAAGGCCCCGTAGTCCTGATCCCGGGCGGCCTGAACCGCATAGTGCTCGGGGTTGTAGGTCTGGATGATTACCTTGCCGCCCAGGAGGCTGCGGCCAGCCCGCCCCGCCACCTGGGTCAATAACTGATAGGTGCGCTCGCCGGTGCGAAAGTCTGGCAGATGTAAGGCCGTGTCGGCGCTGATCACCCCCACCAGGGTCACCAGGGGTAGATCCAGCCCTTTGGCGATCATCTGTGTCCCGATCAGGATATCCGCCTGGTGCCGGAGGAACTGATCCAGGATACGCTCGTGGGCATCCTTGCCCCGGGTGACGTCCCAGTCCCAGCGCAGCACCCGGGCCTGGGGATAGGCCTTCCTCACCTCTTCCTCCACCTTTTGGGTGCCCAGGCCAAAGTAGCGGATGCGGCGGCTCCAGCACTTGGGACACTGATCCATGACCAGGGTACGATAGTTGCACTGGTGACAAACCAGATCGTCCTCCATCTGATGGTAAGCCAGGGGTACCGCGCACCGCTTGCAGCGCACCACGTACCCGCAATCCCGGCAGAGGATAAACGTCGCGGTGCCCCGCCGGTCGCCCGCTTCCCGGCCCGCGACTTTGATGCGCTCCGGCAGCTCCAGGAGTTTGAACTCCCCCTCCTTTGCCCGCTGATAGGTGGCGATGTCTGGCGTGGCGCTGCCCAGGATCACCAGGGCGCCGGTGAGCTCTGCCAGTTTCAGGGCCACGTCCCTGGCGTGGTAGCGCGGCGAGTGCTCCTGCTGTTTGTACGTCCACTCGTGCTCCTCGTCAATGACGATGAGGCCCAGGCGGGGCAGGGGCGCAAAGATCGCCGACCGGGGGCCGATGACCACGTCCACCAAGCCATCCCGGGCCCTACGCCATTCATCGAATTGCTCGCCCAGCGATAGCCGGGAATGAAGCACCGCCACCCTCCCTGGGAAACGGGAGACAAAGCGCTGGATGGTCTGAGGCGTCAACGCTATCTCCGGCACCATGACGATGCCCTGTCTCCCCTGCCTTCCCACCTCTCCCAGGGCACGGATGTAGATCTCCGTCTTCCCGCTCCCGGTGACGCCGTGCAAGAGGACGACCTTGGACCCCGTGGCCAGCTCTTTCTGGATCTCCTGCCAGGCCTGCTCCTGCCTGGGCGTGAAGATCGGGGCTTTCTTTAGTAAAGGAAGGCGGGCCCTGGGGGTGCGCCAGACCTCCCTTTCTCCCAGGCCCACCAGCCCCTTGCGCGCCAGTGCCCGGAGGTTGGCCCGGGAGGCGCCGGCGATCTTGTGCAGTTCCGCCAGCTCCAGGGGACCAGCCTGAGCGATGAGGGCAGCCAGAGCCCCGGCCTGGCCACCCTTAGGACCTCGAGCAGCATCCCGGATCAACTGCTCCACTTGCTCACGGCCCAGAGCCAGCGATACTGGCTGGCCCGCCTCGTCCATTTTTAGAATGGCTTTCTTCACCATGGCGCGGACCGTCTCCCGCGGGCAAGAGGCCACAGCGCACAGATCCGCCATGCCCAGCGTCCCGCCGGCCTCCAACAGGGCCTGAAGGACCCGGGCCCGGCGCCACGCTGGCTCGGTCAGGCGAGCCACCTCCTTTTGGGCCTCTTCGACCGCCGCCGCCAGCCAGGCCGTGGGCGCGAACTTGGGCCGCACCCTGGGCCGTTCCATCTCCAGGAGCTT
>JACQYG010000076.1 GCA_016208345.1 Chloroflexota bacterium | reverse complement strand
GAACGTTCTAACGTGGAACGTGCAAAGGCTTCTCTAGCGCGCCAGGAACCAGCGCAGGATCTCCTGGCCGTAAACCAGGGTCATAAACCCGCCGATGACCAGGAAAGGCGCGAAGGGGATCGGGTCCTTGCGCCTCTTTAGCCTGGTGACCAGAAGCCCCAGGGCCACCAGCCCGCCGACGATAAACGAGATATAGATGAAGATGATCACCTGGGGGAAGCCGGTCACCAACCCCAGGAAGGCCGCCAGCTTCACGTCGCCCATGCCCATGCCGCCCGGGTAGACGAGGGCGATGATCAGGAAGATCACGAACCCCACCAGCCCGCCCAGGAGGAGCCGGAGTATGGTCTGGTTGGGGGTAAAGGGCGCGGCCAACAGGGCCAGGACAATGGCCGGGTAGGAGACCACGTTCAACACCAGGCGGTGTTCCAGGTCTATGAACAAGACCACCACCAGGATCGAGGTATACGTCGTCAGGAGCAAGAGTTGAACCGAGGGGCCCAGGCGGTACCAGAGAAAGGCGAAGAGAAGCCCCGTCCCCAGCTCCACCACCGGGAGGCGCCAGGGCAGCGGCGCGGTGCAATACCGGCAGCGGCCCCGCAACAAGAGGAAGCTGACCACGGGGATCAGGTCCACGGGCCTGAGCTGTCGGCCGCAGGCAGTGCAACGTGATGGTGGAGAGAGAATGGATTCCTTGCGAGGCAAGCGGTCGATGCAGACATTCAGGAAACTGCCAATGACCAGGCCCAGCACGAAATAGACGATGATCATCTGGCTACTTTTCCGCAATGATGGTAAAGGTTACCTTCTGAGACTCTCTCTCACCCCCGGTGATGGCCAACGAGGTCACGCTTACCCGGCCGAACTGGCCCGTCCCTTGCAGGGCCTTAGCCCCTTGCAGCACCACCATGGCCGAGCTGGCCTCGCCCTGCAACGTCAACTGTTTTCCATTATATGAAAAAGAACCCACTTTGATCTCCGGGGCCAGTCCCGGCGCTTCAGCCGGGGCCAGCGTCGCCAGGGCCCGGGCCAAGAGGTCGGTCCAGACCGCTCCCGGGCGCACCAGGGCCCGGTGCTCGGCCTCCAGGCTCTTGGTCAAGGCCTGGGTCTTGTCGATCTCCTCTCGGAGCTTACGGTTCTCCTCCGCCGCCGCCCGAACCTGGCGCAGCCTTTCCTGCAAAGGACCCAGTTCGCGCTGCAAGCGGCTCACGTCGGCATCAACCTGGGCCTGAAGGCTCCAGAGCAGGGGCAACAGGGCCAGGGCCAGGAGCAGCAGGAGCACCAGCGACGCCTCCAGCCAGGGCATGCCCCTGGGGCGATATTGAACCGGGAGCAGGTTAAGGTCTATCCCCGAGCTGCGCCAAGTGCCATTGGCCATGGTCGGCACCTTATGCCCCTTTCTTCAACGCCAGGCCCAGGTTCGCCAGGTACTTGTAGGCCGGGAATTCCTCCGGACACGGAAGTGGCGGGCCCGGAAGCCTGATGGGATTCGGGAGGCGCTCCGCCAGGCCCGCCGCCAGGGTCGGCAGCCCGGCCAGCTCGCCCGTGAGCACCACCGGCGTGGCCTCCGGCAGCGGGGCATCCTTGTGGCTGTCGTTGTAGAACTTGGCCGTGCGCTCCACCTCCTGGATCAGGCTGTAAACCTTGTCCTCCGTTTCTGCCCTGTTAAGCGAAATGGAGCGGATCATGGCCGGCAACCCGCCGGTCACGATGATCACCGACAGGCTGGCCGGCTCCAGATCGGCGATGACCGCCACCGACTCTCTGGCCGCCCGAACCAGGGCCAAAGGCTTGAGGTCGACCAGGTACGGCCGAACGCCGGCAGCTTGCATGGCCAGGGCCAGGGCATCCAACACCTCCCGGGGCACACCCAAGATGAAGGCCGTCTGCCGGTCGGCGACGCCCTCGACCACCTGCCAGGATAGGTACAACTCCTCCAGGGGAACCGGCATCTCCCTCTTGGCCTCGCGAACCACGGCCTCCTCCAGCAAGGATGGGCTCATCCGGGGGAGCGCGATGTAGCGGGTGACCGAACGGACGCCGGATATGCCGACCACGGCCTTCTTAGAGGGTGCCTGCAGGCTGGCCAGGAAGGATTTGACCAGCCCGCCTACCTGCCTGGGGTCCTGGATCAGCCCCTCTTTGACCAGCCCTGGAGACAGGGGAAGGTCTCCCCACCGGGCGACCTTCCCGCCCTGTACCGTGAGGGCCCGGAGGCTTTGGTCTTCCAGGCTCAACGATCTCTCTGGCGAACAACGCCATGCCACTTCCACCCTATTCTGAGACCGCCCAATAGGATTGGGCTCCTACCCTGGAGGGTAGCAGGCCAATCATATTGGCCGTCTGGCAACCTGATGTCCCGGAGTTCAACTCCGGGACTATCGTTGGGCTCCTACCCCTCATTTTTGTACCGGTTGAGTGTAGATCAACACTTCGCAGGCCAGGGTGTTCCCGGGCCCGCTCCCGCTCACCGTCACGTTGGTCAACTTGACGGTCTTGATCACCCCAGTCTCCAGTCTCCTCAGAAACTCGAAGATGGAGATACGCTCCCCTTTGGCTTGAAGGTTGAACTTCAAGACCACATAGGAGGTGTTACCGATCTTCTCCGACGCCGGCGGTTGGGCCTGGAGGCTCGATATCTCCACCCCCGTGTCCTGGGCGTAGCCTAATATCCGGGCCAGCACCTCCGTGCCCTGTACCTCGCTAGGAAAAGCCAGTTGCACCGTGGCCAGATCGTCCTTGGCCGCCGCCAACTGGGCCTTCAACTGGCTGGAATCCTCGCTGGCCCGCCTCTGCGCCTCTTCGTAGGCCTTCATCGCCGTATCAAGCTGCCAGCTCAGGTTGGCTTGGACCCGGCCCTTTTCCAAAACAGAGACGGTGAGCACCACGTCGCCGACCACGACCGCGGCCAGGGCCACCAGGCAGATGGCCACGAAGCTCCTCATCTTCATCGTTCACGCTCGCTATAGTATGGCCCAGCTTTTCGGCGTCGCATCTGGAGAAACAGCGCCACCCATCCCCCGGCGACGGCCACGAAGGCGGCCAGGGCCACCAGGATCGGATGCCATCCCTGCGGGGCGTATTTGACGATCAAGTCCAGGGCAACCCACTCCAAGGCACATAGCGAAAGCAGGCCCAGGGCCCAGGCCAGGCCACAGCCGAGCTGGTATCTCACTTGATGGACCCCAGGAGGCCGTACATGGGCATGATTATGGACAGGGCGATGAAGCCCACTATCCCGCCCACGAAGATGATCAAGCCGGGTTCCAGGAGCGAGGTGAGGGTGTTGATGCTGCGACCGGACTCTTCCTCGTAGAAATTACCCATGGTTTCCAGGTTGGAGTCCAGCGTGCCCGTCTCCTCGCCCACCCTGACCATCTGCGCCAATAGGCGGGGGAACAGGCGGTCGCTCAACATGGGCTGGGAGAGCCCCCGGCCCTGCAAGAGCTCCCGTTGCAGCCCCAGGAGCGAATCCTTCACCACTTCGTTCTCGGTGGTCTGCAGCACCAGGTCCATGATCTCCGGCAGGGGCAGGCCGGCGCGCAAGAGCACCGACATGGTCCGACAAAACCGGGACGTGTGGGTCTGTAAATTAACCGGGCCCAGGACCGGCAGCCGCAACATCAACCAGTCCCTCTGCCACCGACCCCGGGGACGCGAGGTATAGGCGACGAGAAAAGCCACCAACCCCACTGCCACCACCAGGATATGCACCTTGTAGGCCTGAAAAAAACCAGACAGGTTCAACAAGAGCCGGGTGGTCCAGGGGAGCTGGGCCTTGAACTCTTTGAACAGCCCCAGGATGGCGGGCAGGGTGAAGGTCAGCAGCAAGAAGACCACGCCGGTGGCCAGCAAGAGGATGAAGGCGGGATAGGCCATGGCGCCTCGCACCCGGCGCTTCACCTCCTCGTCCTTTTCCATGTACGCGGCTACCTGGCGCAAGATCTGGTCCAGGTTGCCGGTGCGTTCGCCCACCTGCACCATGCGGTGATAGAGACGGGGGAAGATCAAGGGGTGTTTGCTTAAGGCCTGAGACAGGGTAACGCCGGTCCGGACGTCGCCGCAGATCTGCACCAGGGCCCGCCTCAGGGCCCGGTTGGTGACCTGGTCCCGGAGCAATTCCAGGGCGGCCATGACCGCCACGCCGGAGCCGATCAAGGTGGCGAGCTGCCGGGAGAAGATGATCACGTCCCGGGGCCTGGCGCCGAAAACCGTGGGGAAAAGCTCGTCCAGGTCGGGAAGTTGGGCGGTCGGCTCCAGCTTGACGATGGTATAGTCCATCTGCCACAGGGCAGTCTCCGCCTGCTGTTCCGATTCGACCTCCAGGAGCCCCTGCACCTGTTGGCCGGATTTGGTGAAGGCGATGTACCGGTATGGCATAGATCACCTGAGCACGAACACGTTGCGCAATACCTCGCCGGGGGTCGTAATGCCGGCCCGAGCTTTAAGCATGCCGTGCCGGCGCATGGGCACCATCCCCTGCCTGATGGCCTGGGCCTTGATCTCCCCTGCGCTGTTCTTTGCCAGCAAAGAACAGCGCAGCTCCTCGGTCATCACCAGCACCTCGAAGACCCCCGTTCGCCCCAGGAAGCCAGTATAGGCACAGAAGTTGCATCCAGCGCCGTAGTAAAACTCCGAACGCCTCTCGCCCATCTCGCTCTCGTAGGCCACGGCTTCCTCTTCCGGCGCCGGGGCCAGGGCCCGGCAGTGCGGGCAAACCCGCCGCACCAGCCTTTGGGCTGCCACTGCCACCAGGGCCGAGGTGATCAAGAAAGGCTCTATCCCCAGGTCCAGCAGCCGGAAGAGAGCTCCCACCGCGTCGTTGGCATGCACCGAGGAAAAGACCAGGTGCCCGGTGAGGGCGGCGTGCACCGCGGTGCGGGCCGTCTCCGTGTCCCGGATCTCCCCCACCAGGATCACGTCGGGGTCCAGGCGCATGATGGCCCGCAGGCCGGTGGCAAAGGTTATGTCGGCCAATGGGTTCACCTGGATCTGGTTGATGTCACCGAAGCGGTATTCGATGGGGTCTTCGATGGTCATAACATTGCGTGCCTGCCGGTCCAGCCGGTTCACCGAGGCATAGAGGGTGGTGGTCTTGCCGGAGCCGGTGGGCCCGCTGATCAGGACCATGCCATAAGGGGTCTTGAGCACCTGCTCGTAGACCCTCTGAACATCCGGTAGAAAACCCAACTCAGGCAAAGCTAAAGCAGACAGCGACTTATCCAGGACCCGCAGGGTCGCCATCTCCCCCCACACCGACTCGGCGGTGGCGGCCCGGATGTCTATCTCTTTATCGTCCACCGTCACCGAGAACTGGCCGTCCTGGGGGCGCCGGCGCTCGGCGATGTTCATGTCGGCCAGGATCTTGATCCGGGAAAGCAGCGGCGCATGGGCGCTCAAGGGCAGGGTCATCATCTCGTGGAGGATGCCGTCGATGCGGTAGCGGATGTGCAGGTGATCCTCTTGCGGCTCGATGTGGATATCCGAGGCCCGGTCTTTCACCGCCTGGGAGACCAAGAGGTCCACCGTGCGCACCACCGGGGCCTGGGCCAGGAGCTGGGCGGTCAGGCGGGCCTCGGCCTCCTCGCGGACCGGGGCCATTGGGGCGATCTGCTTGACCTGCTGCTCGATCTCGCCCGTGGCCTTGTAGTGCAGGCCGATGGCCTCCTGGATCTCCGCCGCGGTGGCCAACATGGGCTTCAGGCGCAGCCTGGTCCGGGCCGATATCTCCTCGATGACTCGGAGGGCCAGGGGATCCTCCATGGCCACCAGGAGGTCGCCGCCGTCTATGGCCACAGGAAGCAGGTTGTACCGCCGGGCCGTCTCTTCGGGGACCAGCCGCACCGCGGCGGGCTGGATCTTATACTTAGTGAGATCGATGAGGGGAAGGTTGAGCTGGTGGCTGACGAAGGTGGCCAGGGTGGTGGCGCTGATGAAGCCCTTCTCCACCAGCACCTGGCCGATCTTCTTGTTCTCCTGGCGGTGGAGGGCCAAGGCGGTTTCGAGCTGCCCCGTGGTAATCAGCCCGGCCTCCACCAGCATGTCTCCGATGCGTTTGGGGCGCGCCGCGGCCTGGGTTTCCATACCTCTTTACGTCTCCCGCTCGTCAACCACGGCCCTGGGCAGATTGTGGAACGTAGATCAATGTTCCCCACTGGGCCCCTTCGGACGCCCGAACTTGTTCGGGTTTGCCCACTATGGGGCACGATTCGCCGAGAACAAGTTCTCGCGTCCCCACGTGCGGGCTTTGTTCAACACCCTTGTCATAACGAGCTGTTCGGGGCATTCGCCTGGTGAGGCTCCGACACCACAAGGGTGTCGGT
>JACQYG010000334.1 GCA_016208345.1 Chloroflexota bacterium | reverse complement strand
CGGCATGGCCGGTTCAGTGGCGCTGGTGTTGCTCTATATCCTCATCATCGGCCTGGCCTCGCGCTCCCTTGACCATGTGTGGGAGTTGATGGGAACTGACCTGTGGTTAGTCATCCCCATCGTCCTCGGCTTTGGCACACAGGTGGGGCTATACGCTTACGTGCGCAAGGGGTTATATCTACGCCACAGTACCCGCAGTGCTACGACCCTCACCGCCACGGGCACGGGTACCTCTACGGTTTCCATGGTGGCCTGCTGCGCCCATCACGTCAGCGATGTGCTTCCCCTCATCGGTACGTCTGGCGCAGTCATCTTTCTCTCTCGATACCGTACACCCTTCATGCTCGGCGGTGTAATCATCAACATTCTGGGCATCCTTTTTATGCTGCGTATGATCCGGCGAGCGAAGAGACACTATCAAGATTCTAGGGAGTTGAACGATGAAACTACGGTTTGTCCGGCTCATACTACTGGAAGCCCTCTCGCTGACGCTTTTGCTCATCGCCATCGGCTGTAACTCTCAGGCCCCCCTGACGGCCGGTGGGGAGGCCTCGCCTGCAGTGAGGCCACAGAATGCCGCTACACCCACGGCCACGCGCCCGGCAGCCACGCCCACGGCGTCTCCGGTCAGTCCCACACCCTCAGCGGCCAGGACGCTGACCGCCTCACCGGTACTACCGGCCAAAGCCCCCGCCGGTGACTTGAAACGCACCGATAACCAGGGGGCGGTGACGGTGGTGGTCACACCACTCAACCTGGGGATGCCGGGCAAGACCCTGGACTTCAATGTAGTCATGGATACCCACTCGGTGGAACTAGCCTACGACCTGACTAAGAGTGCCATCCTGCGCGACAACCTTGGGCGGGAGTACGCACCTCTCTCCTGGGATGGAGGGAGTGGTGGGCATCACCTTTCCGGAAGGCTCTCCCTCCCAGCTACCGACACAGTTGGGCAACCCGTCCTGGCCCCCGAAGTCAAGGTCCTGGAGTTGATCCTGAAGGGAATCGGCGGCGTGCCCAGCCGGGTCTTCCGCTGGGATCTATAGGCGATTCGTCAGACGTGCGGGGTGCCAGTGTCCAGGGCAGGCTGGCAACGTGCCGTCCAAAATCCAAAATCGGCTGGAGGTTGACATGAACCACGATCACGGCATGGGGAGCAAGCATCTGTTGATCATGGTGCTCTGTTGTTTGATCCCCCTGGTGGCTTTCGCCGCCATCAACTTTTTGGGGCTCCCGTTGAATACGGTGCTCTACCTTGGGCTGATCCTCCTTTGTCCCCTGGGGCATCTCTTCCTGATGAAGGGGATGATGGGAGGTCAACATCAACATGGCGATCTTCGGAACCCCGGCCCTGTGATTGAAGGGCAGGCCATAGAGGTCAAAGAGGAGCAAAGCGGGCGTCTCCCTGCGCAACCGGCAAGGGAAGCCCAGGCCAGCGACGGGAGCTGCCACTGAGCATCCACCGAGAGCCATCCCTCCGGGGTGGCTCTCGTCTTTATACCCCCTTGACGCTATCCTCATTGAGGCAATATAATGCCGCCAGGAGGAGCTTGCCATGCGCATCCTGGTGGTGGACGATGATCCCCAGATCCTCAGCTTCCTGCGACGCGGCCTGGCCTACGAAGGGTATGCCGTAGATACCGCCGAGGACGGGGAAAGCGCCCTGAAACGCGCCCTCCAGGCGCCGCCGGACTTGGTGATCCTGGATGTGATGATGCCCGGCCTGGATGGTCTGGAGGTAGCTCGCCGTCTGCGCGCCGGGGGCGACGTGCCCATCGTCTTCCTCACCGCTCGAGGCGCTGTGGCCGATCGAGTGGCCGGCCTGGACGCCGGTGCCGACGATTACCTGGTCAAGCCCTTCTCTTTGGACGAACTCCTGGCCCGTGTTCGCGCCCACCTGCGTCGTCGTCAACCCGCCGAGGGCGAGGTGCTGCGCTTTGGCGACCTCTCCTTGAATACCGCTACCCGCGAGGTACAGCGGGGCAACCAGGTCATCTCCCTGACCAGCAAGGAGTTCAACCTGCTGGAACTCTTCCTGCACCATCCCCGACAGGTACTTACCCGGGACGTGATCTACGAGCGGGTCTGGGGCTACGACTTCGGCGGCGAATCCAATGTCATCGAGGTCTATATCCGCCACCTGCGCCAGAAGCTAGAGGCTGGTGGCCTGCCCCGGCTGGTCCACACGGTGCGGGGGGCAGGTTATGTTTTAGATAGCCGGGAAGTCTGATGTCTGTATGTCTATCCGTTTACGCCTGACTCTCTGGTACACTGGCCTCTTGGCGATGACGCTGGTGACTTTTGGGGTGATCTTCTATGTCACCCTGGCCCGGGGACTCCTGGCTGAGGTAGACAAGACCTTGCGTCGCGCCTCGATGGAGGTGCATCGTGCCTTGGGGGCCAGCAGCGGCAACTTTGTCTTTGAGCACGTGAACGTGACCCGCCTGGATGCTCTGCCCATGGATGAGTTCGCCGCGCCGGGAGTTTACGTGCAGGTCATGGATGAGCGGGGCTACGTGACTGCCGCCTCCTCTAATCTGCGAGGCGGCCAACTGCCGGTGGACCTCGCCCTGATAGAGGCCGGTTTGACCGGGCGCGAGAGCCTGGCTACCCTGGCAGCAGGCGGTGGGGAGCGAGTGCGGGTGCATACCACGCCCATCCTGGTCCAGGGCCGCGCCGTGGGGCTGGTCCTGGTGGGGCAATCACTCCACGCCCTGGATGTGACCTTGCGCCAGGTAGGGTTCATCCTGGTGACCGGGGTCCTGGCTGCCACCCTGGTCGCCGGGCTGGTAGGTTGGGCCCTGACACGGCGCGCCCTGGAGCCCCTGGATCACATAGCCGCCCTGGCGGAAAGGATCACTGGTGCCGATGACCTGAGCCAGCGCATCGCCTTCAGCGGCCCACGCGATGAGGTGGGCCGCCTGGCAGCAGCCTTCGATCGGATGATGGGTCGCCTGGAGCGGGCTTTCCGGTCGCAAGAGCGGTTCGTGGCTGATTCCTCACACGAATTGCGCACGCCCCTGACGGTTATCCGTGGCAACCTGGACCTGTTGAAACGGAGTCTCAGCCCAATGGCGCGGCGAGAGGCCCTGGTCGCCATTATGGAGGAGACCCTGCGCATGGGGCGCATCGT
>JACQYG010000346.1 GCA_016208345.1 Chloroflexota bacterium | reverse complement strand
TTTCAACAGGATGTCTTCACGGTGTTTGTCCCAATCACTATTGCCGAGAACGACCGAGTAACTAGCTTGTTGCAGTGTATCTTGGAACCCACGGGCGACTTCCACCCAGAAGGGGTTGGAGATATCAGGGGTAACCAGCATGACCATGTATGTACGGTTGGTGCGTAAGCTGCTCGCCACGGCGTTAGGCTCGTAGCCGAGCTTCCGGATAGCATGCCACACCGCCTCCCGTGTCTCTTTCCTGACCGAGGAGTCTGTCCCCTGGAGAACGCGGGACACGGTGGATTTTGAAACACCAGTCGCGCGAGCTATATCAATGATCGTAGGTCTAGTACGAACACTCTTGCTGGTCATTGTAAAGATCCGGTTGACGTGGGTTCCGGGAAAGCAGTCCTGAACCGTCTCAAGTGGACCTCAGTTTGGTGTTTCTGCGTTCAAATTGCCCAGTTCACGCCCGTTTCAACGACGCGACGCTATATCTCACCTTCGAACTCGGACGAGTCAGAAATGTCCAGAAATATGGGAACGTTCCCAAGTACATTATAAGGCATAATCCAAGAATTGTCAACACGCGGACCGCGACCTGACTTTGACAGGGCCCTACGCCGAGAAGGTCAGGGCTGGGCGCCCCTGGGGGCTGCCGCCAGCAAGAGCCAGCTAATGACCACCATTACAAGGCACAGCCCAAAGACCCCCTTAAAGCCAACCCAGGGCACCTGCAGCAGGGCGGTGCCCACAAAGGGCGCCAGGAGGCCGCGGACGCCCACCAGGGTCGTGTGCACCGAGGCATATTCGGATACCTTTTCGGCCGGCGCAAATTGCATCAAGGCATTCATCCAGCCCAGGTCAATGCCGGCGTTGGTGATGCCGATGAAGACGAATGCCACTGCCACCAGGCCGATGTCCCAGGCAAAGACGTAGGCCAGGAACACCGCACCGGTTATCAGGAAGTTCAGCTTGACCGTCCAGAGGCCTCCCCTGTGATCCACCTCTCTCCCCCAGTAGACGTAGGAGAGAAGCCAGAAAACCGCCATGATGAATCCCAAAACCCCGATCTGGGAATACGTCAGGCCCAAGACGTCCACCTGAAACACCGGGAACACCGGCAGGGCCATCAGGTTTCCGAAGCCGTACACCATGAAGGCAACCTGGTAGGCGGCAAAGGCCCTGTCGTCCTTCAAGATGCGCCAAAATCGCCCAAGGGGTTGGCGTTCCCTGGCGACCACCTCCTGAACCCTGATCCGTCCGAAGATGGTGGAGGAGGCGATGCCGAAAGCGGCACCCAGGGGAAAAAGATACCGATGTCCCACCAGGTCCAGGAGACGTCCGGCCAGAGGGGTCATGAGGGTGACCACCGCGGTCATGCCCACCCGGACGTAAGACATGGCCCGGCCCCGGCATTCATTGGGATATACCAGGCGCATCATCTCCGCATAACCGGGCACGGCAAAGGCGGTCAGGATGTTGAAGGCCAGGACGATCATGGTGAGCGGCAAAGGGCTGGTGACGAACAACGTGAGGAGGAACAGCCCCCGGGCGATGTTCCAGAACCACACCATGAAGGGCATCTTCCTTCGGCCTTGCAGGTAGTGGCTGGCCAGGGGGGTGAAGAGGCTGCCGGCGAAGGGCGCAGCGGCGATGAGCGACATCTGGGCGAAATCGGCCCCCAATCGGCGGGCCACCACCGGCACGAAGGTGAGGGTGACGGCGATGAAGAAGCCCACCGACATGGCCGCCGCCACGTCCAGGTAGAAGTTTCGCCTTATCTCTCGCGGCAGTTCCAGCCGTAGATTCACTATAACTCGTTCCTTTTCCAGTCACCTGGCCGACAACGCTGCATCAGTAGGCCCCAGCGCAGGCAGAAATCCACCGCTCGGGCCACCTGAACGCCAAAACCCACCAAGGCCACCACCCCCAGGAGATAGGCTCCCGGGACGTGCACCAGCCAGAAGGCCATGCGGTGACCAGAAGAGCCTAAGGGGTATTGCCCGCACCCTGCAGGCCCCTCGCCGGAGCCGACGTCACCGCCTGGCGTTGGGCGGCATCACCCACCGACGGCATTCACGATGTGGTTCAGTCTCTTGACCTTGCCCCCTTTTGAGAACTCGATGGCCACCACGTCGATGCGCCAGGAGCCACCAGGCCAGGGGTGTCCTTGCAAGTAGGTTTCGGCCAGGTGGACCAGCCGCGCCTGCTTGGCCTGAACGACGGATTCCTCAGGGCTACCGT
The DNA here is from genome assembly GCA_016208345.1 of Chloroflexota bacterium. Taxonomy (GTDB): domain Bacteria; phylum Chloroflexota; class DTOL01; order DTOL01; family JACQYG01; genus JACQYG01. The sequence continues at coordinate 1,532 of JACQYG010000346.1, read as the reverse complement.
AGGCATCGCTCTGCTTGGCCCGCACCTCCACGAAGACCAGGGTCCCCCGGTCCACCGCCACCACGTCGATCTCTCCCAAGGAGCAGCGCCAGTTCTTACCCTTGATCTGGTACCCCTGGCGGCAGAGGTAGTCTATGGCCACCTGCTCACCGTATCTGCCCAGGCCCATGCGGCTATCCGGGCTCATGCGGCTCACTTTCCACGGTAAGAGACCGTTTGTAACAAGATAATCGGGGCTTTTCATCCCAGACGAGAGCTATGTTCGCCGAGGGCTGGACCTCCGGCGAACATTGGCCGTTGCATACCAGCAAAAGGCCCCGCGCGGATCCACGCGAGGCCTGGCTTTGGGCCGGGATAAAGATCGTCTCATGGTGCCATGAGGCTCCTTATGGGCGCATAGCTATGTCGGTGCATCGGGCACGGGCCTAAGGCCCGCAAGGCCAGGCGATGAAGCTTTGTGCCGTATCCTTTGTGCCGGCCAAAGCCGTAGCCCGGATAGGCCGAGTCCAGCTCCCACATCATGCGGTCCCGGGTGACTTTGGCCACGATGGAGGCGGCGGCGATGGACAGCGATGAGGCGTCGCCCTTGATGATGCTCCTCTGAGGTATCTTGAGATCAGGCAACTTGAGGGCATCGATGAGGAGGTAGTCGGGCTCCACCGGCAGATCGTCAATGGCCAGCTTCATGGCCAGCCGATTGGCCAGGCCGAGGCCTATAGAATCTATCTCCCCGACCGAGCCCACCCCAACCCCTACCGCCAGTGCCGCCTGGCAGACAAGGTCAAAGCACCTTTCGCGCTGGGCAGGGGAGAGTTGCTTGGAGTCCCGGACCCCTTTTAGCTTTTGGGCCGTCTCGGCCTCAAGGGGCAGGATCACCGCCGCGGCCACCACCGCTCCAGCCCAGGAGCCCCGGCCGGCCTCGTCCACCCCGGCGATGCGGCGGTAGCCCTGACTCAGAAGTTCAAACTCCAAAAGGAGATTCGGATCCCGTCTCACGGCAAAAGGTGCCCCAAAAGAAGAATGGGCATAGCTCTTTGCTATGCCCTGGTCTGCCTTGCGCAGCGATTAGTCTATTCGCTTTTCCTTGATGCGGGCTGCTTTTCCGGTTCGGCCCCGCAGGTAATACAACCGTGCCCGGCGCACCTGCCCGTGGCGAAGCACCTCGACTTTTTCCACGCGAGGCGAGTTCAACAAGAAGGTTCGCTCCACGCCCACCCCGTGGGTGACGCGGCGCACGGTGAAATTCGCCTGGGCGCCACCTTTTCGCAGGCGCATCACCACGCCCTCGAACACCTGGATTCGTTCCCTGCCGCCCTCCACCACCTTGGCGTGTACCCGCACCGAATCGCCAGGCCGAAGTTGAGGGAGACTCTCTTTCACCTGTTGGGCGTTCACTGACTCCAGAAGACCAGCCAAGACATTCACTCCTTCTAAGGGACCAGGGTGTAGACTTTTCAAAACCACGGCATTATAGCATAACCACTCTGGCTCCGCAAGTCCCTGGCGTCTTTTCCAAAGCACATCGAGAAGAG
>JACQYG010000345.1 GCA_016208345.1 Chloroflexota bacterium | reverse complement strand
GTCGGGGGGTCTTAGTGGCCTCAGGGGCCTCCGTCTTGGTCGCTTCGGGCGTCTCCTTCTTCTCAGGCTCTTTGGTCTCGGTGGGCTCAGGGCTGCGTGTTGCGGTTGGAGTGCGGCTGGTACTGGGCGTCGGCGACATGCCCGGCCTTGGCGATTGAGTCGCTGGTGGCAATGCCTCGCCTTTCTTAACCTCAATCCTCAGCGCTAACGGTGAATCCCGATCCCGAAGCCAGACAGTGGCTTCCACCTTGCGACCCACCTGAGCGGTGGCCTCGCTCTCATCGATAAAGGTATTGGCATCTATCAGCAGAAGCCTCCCTGACACCTTCCAGGTCCCAGCGCTGAGCGCCTCAATTTGGCCGCTGAATTCCTGGAGCCTGGCCTCGTCCTGGACCTTGAACGTCCGGATCTTGCGCGCGTGGATCGTGCCATCGGCCCGGCGAAGCGCCTCCACCTGGGCGGCCAACCCCACTTTGGGAGAGCCGACAACGATGGTTTCCCCGCCGACTATTATCTTCTTACCGCTAATAACCCAAGCGCCCTTCTCGACCGCGCTGACCCTGCCTTGGAATTCCACCTCGGCTGCATGTTCTTCCGGCGTTTCGATCTCGATCTCCAGGGCCAATAGGGTTCCATCTCTCAGATGGGCGATCTGCACCTCCGCCGTCCCGCCAACTGTCGGCTGCCCGCCGGCCACCTCCGTATTGGAGTCCACCAGGATGGTCTTGCCGCTCACCACCCAGACCTTGCTCCCAGTGCTCTCGACGATCCCCCTGAACTCGGATACTATCACCACGTTCTCCACCGGGGCTGGCGTGAAACCAGCCAGGACCTTGGGGTTCCCTAAGGCCTGCCGGGCTGCTTGACCCCCGAAGTGGACAGCGCTCAGGGCTTGGCTGGCGGCCTCCTGCCCCTCCGGGCCGGTGGAGGCCCGGACTTCTCGCAGGCTGACCTCTTGCCAGGTCACCAGTTGGAGAAAGCGGGCCAATGTGTCTCGCGACTCGCCTTCAGGCAACCGAGAAATGACATCCAGGACCTTGGAAGTGTAATCTCTCATAGCCAGTAGCGTACCAGCGCTGACCTTATGTTCCCGGTTGGCCTGTGTCAAAGCCTCGGTCAAGCGTCGCTGGGCCAGAAGCATGTAGAGGTCGGCCTTGGCCTGCCCACCGGGTGTCAAGGCGACCTGCGTGGTCTCAGCCGCCATCTTAAGCGGATACAGAGGTGTTCCGGGCAAGCTGTCCTGGGCCAGAACGATGGTCCCGGTGCCTAAGACGATGGCCGCGGCCGCCAAGAGGCCCGCCACCAGCAGAGCCGAGGCCCAGGCCCTGGCCTGGCCGGGCGCTGAAGGCGAAACCAGCATCGCCCAGGAGGGAAAACCATCGAACATGCTAGCCAGCCAGGAGCCTTTCTTTCTTTGCGGCATGGCGGCCAGCTTCCTCAGCAGAGCTTGCCGCCCTCTCACCATCGCCTCCGCCGGGGGCGCCACCACCGGCAGCGAGCGCAGCATGCCCGCCTGGCGCAACAGCGGTTCCAACTCCTGGGCGTGCTCCGGGAAGGCATCAAGGCACTGCCCAAGGCTCTCTCCGTGGCGCATCCTAGCCAGACATTCGTCTAGAATTGAAGCGAGATCTGCTTTCATTGTGTTCTCTCCAGGACACGCTTCAGGGAGGCCAGGGCTCGATGCTGAATGGATTTCACCGCCCCCTCCGTCTTGCCCAAAACCTGAGCCACCCCACTGTTATCCATTTCCTGGACGAATTTCAAGATGAGCACCTGCCGCTGGTCCACCGTCAGGTACTGAAGAGCCCGAAGCAGTTCCTCTTTTTCGATTTTGCTCTCCAGGAGGCCTCCTGAGCTCTCATGGTCCCAGACGAGGCTCTCTTGCAACGGGAGCTGGTCTCGCCGGCTCTGCCGGCGCAGATGATCCACCACCAGGTTGTGGCCGATGCGATACAACCAGGACACCAACGGCAGGCCCCGAGGCGTGTACGAGCCAATAGCCTCGATCGCCCGCAGGAAAACCTCCGCGGCCAGGTCTTCGGCTTCGGAGGCACCTCTCAGTTGGTAGTACAGGTAATTATAGATCTGCTGGTAGTGACGGTCGTAGATCTGCGTCCATGCACCGGCATCGTTTCTCTTGAGCCGATCGACCAGAAGCACCTCATCGGTCACGGGAAGACTCCTTTGCCTCCTCGTTCAAGACAAGCGAGACAAGCAGGCAAATCGGCGGGCATGAATCGTGCAAGTCGTCTTCTCGTGCACCATTATAACGAAATAGCTTCACAAAAGATACTGGGCCGGCTACACAATCAATTCAACCCTCTGGCCTTTTGGCGGGATATTTGCTATAGTATCCCCGTGGCAGTCCCAGACACTCACCGGCAAACAAATATAACGTCCAAAAGGCCCTCTGGATACCGTTTCTCGGCACCTGATTCAACGAGTGGGACTCTCAGCGCCTAACTGAAGTACACCAGGAGCAAAGTTGGCAGACTCCCCGCCTAGATTGTATCTTTTCCACGGCTCGGATGAGTATTCCAGCCATCTAGAGCTGAAGAGGTTCAAGACCAAGTTGGGTGACGCGGCCATCGTTGCGCTCAACACCACTGTGCTGGAGGGCATGCGAGTGGCCCCCCAGGACCTGGTGGCGGCGTGTAATGCCATGCCCTTCCTGAGCGATCGCCGCCTGGTAGTGGTGACCGGGCTCGCACCGAGGCTGGCCCCCCCAAAGCCAGCAAGCCGCGAGAACGCTGCCCGGCTCAAGAAAACACCCGCTGATCAAAGCCTCAGTAGTTTCTTGACCGCCTTTCTACCGGATCTGCCCGACTGGACCAGACTGGTGTTCCTGGAGGAAGAGCCCTTAAAGGCTGATCATCCTCTGGTTCGTTTGGTTCAAGACAACCACGGATACATCAAGGAGTTCCCCTTGCGAAAAGAGGCCGAACTGACCCCCTGGATCCTCGACCAGGTCAAGGAGAGGGGCGGCAGGATAACGCCTCAGGCCGCCGCCGCGCTGGGGGCCTTCGTGGGGCCGAACCTACGCTTGCTGACCCAGGAGATCGACAAGCTCCTGACCGCGGTTGGCGGCGCCCGGCCAGTTGAGGTGGAGGACGTCGAGGCCATGGTGAGCTACGCCCGAGAGGTAGACGTCTTCTCTCTAGTGGATGCCCTGGCCTACCGGCAAGGCACGAAGGCCCTGAGGACCTTACATCGGCTGCTGGAGGAGGGTGAGCACCCCATGGCACTCCTGATCATGATCACCCGACATTTCCGGCAGCTTTTGCAGGTGAAGGAGCTCTCGGCCAAAGGGGCCAGCCCCGACCAGATCGCGGAGACCCTGCGGATGCACCCTTTTGTGGCCAAGAAAAGCGCGGAGCAGGCCAGGTCCTTTTCCCTGGAGCAGTTGGAGGGCATCCTGCGCCATCTACTGGCCACTGACGCGACGATCAAGACCGGCAGGATGAGCGAGCTCCTTTCGCTGGACCTCCTGGTGGCGGAGCTGACCGCGCCATAGCCTGGTTTGACATCGGCAGACCCATGCGATATAATCTACGCCGCTGCCCGAAACAGGGGTGTCGACCTGATCCCGTACCGATGCCCGGGCAGCCCAGTACCTGACCGTCTGGCAGCAAGCGCCATCCCCATCTACCTCGTGCCAGGGGAGGCAACAATGGGCGCCGCCTGTGAAACTCGCACCTGGAGAGCTTGATGCAGCAACGGAACGTCAATCTGCTCATCGGCATCATCGTCATGGCCCTGGTGGCCATCTGGGTGAATCTGCCGGATAATCCGGGGATTCACGTTGATTTCGCCGGCATAAAATACGACCGGGAGATAAAGGTTCACGAAGGGCTGGATCTCCAGGGAGGCCTGCAGGTGCTATTGGAGGCCGATGCCACGGCGCTGCCCGACAAGAAGGTCGATCCCAGTACCATGGAAACGGTGAAAGGCATCATCGAGAATCGGGTCAACGGCCTGGGGGTGACCGAGCCTCTGGTACAATTGCAAGGCGCCAACCGCAGCCGGATCATCGTCGAGCTGCCAGGCATCAAAGACCCCGACGAGGCGATCAGGATGTTTGGCAAGACCGGTCTCTTGGAGTTCGTGGATAGCGGCTCAACCTTCTTGCCCCGAGGCACCCGGATCACCACGGACCATGGCTCCACCATCCCTGTCACACCCACGGCCACGGCGGCTTCGTCGGCCACCGTGACCCCGGCTGTGACCACGACCCAGGCGCTGACCACCACGGCGCCGGTCACCTCCACTGCCCCGCTGACACCAACGACCAAGGTCTACCACACCATCATGACCGGCAGTGAGATAAAAGATGCTGGGGTGGGGTTGGATCGACTCCAACGGCCCGCCGTCACCTTTTCCCTCAAGGGCGACGGTCCGAAAAAGTTCGCTGACTTCACCACGAAAAATGTAGGGCGGTATCTTGCCATCGTTTTGGACGGGGAGGTCGTGTCCTGCCCGGTGATCAACCAGCCGATCACGGACGGGAGCGGGATCATCGAAGGCGGAGAGCAAGGGTTCGGGCTCGACGAGGCGAAAAGCCTGGCCGTGGTGCTGAAGTACGGCTCGCTGCCGGTGCCACTGATCCAAAAGGAGACACGCACCGTGGGTCCCACGCTGGGGCAGGAGTCGGTGCAGAAGAGCATCATAGCTGGCGCCATTGGCCTGTTCATCGTGGTACTCTTCATGTTGATCTACTATCGCCTGCCGGGGTTGCTGGCTGACTTGGCCCTGGGCATATATGCTCTCCTGGTATTTGCGTTGTTTAAGCTGATCCCGGTGACCCTGACGCTGCCTGGCATCGCCGGGTTCATCCTCTCCATCGGCATGGCAGTGGACGCTAACATATTGATCTTCGAGCGCATGAAGGAGGAGATGCGGTCGGGCAAGACGTTGGGTGCTGCTATCGAGGCGGGGTTCGCCCGGGCCTGGACCTCCATCCGCGATTCCAACTTCTCCACCCTGATCACGTGTGGCATACTGTACTGGTTTGGCGCGAACTTCGGAGCCAGCATCGTCCGCGGCTTTGCCTTCACTCTGGCCATCGGTGTCCTGGTCAGCATGTTCACCGCCATCACGGTCACGCGCACCTTCCTGCGGTTCACCCAGCAGAGCTGGTTCCCGCACCCCTTGGAACAAGAACAGAAGCGCCTGCGCTGGCTGTTGGGTCTCAGCGAGTAAGGGCCAAGAGGCACGGGCCAGCGAGTGTGCCAATGGTATCGCTCGCTGGCCCTTTTTGTCTCCAGCATCCGCATAGGAGGTCGGGATGAGCACGTTGGTCAAGGGCGGCACCATAGTGACGGCAGGCGATACCTACGAGGCCGATATCCTGATCGACAATGGGATCATCGCTCTTATCGGCAATTTCCTGGAGGCCCAGGTGGACCAGGTCATCGACGCCTCGGGGTCCTATGTCCTGCCGGGGGCGATAGACGCGCACACCCACCTGGAGTTGTCCGTGTCGGGCACGGTCTCCTCGGACGATTTCTACACTGGCACCGTCGCCGCAGCCTGCGGCGGCACCACCACCATCATTGACTATGCTGACCAGGTGCGTGGAGAGCCCCTGGCCAAGGGCCTGGAGGCACGTCTGGCCGCAGCCCGCGGCAAGGCCGCCATCGACTACGGGTTCCACCTGGTCCTCACCGAGTATAACGCCCGGGTGGCCGGGGAGATGGCGGAGATGGTCAGCGCGGGTGTGTCCAGCTTCAAGTGCTTTCTGGCCTACAAAGGCCGGTCCATGATCGATGACGGGACGCTCCTTGTGCTGCTTTCGCGCTCCAAGGACATAGGCGCGCTGACCTGCGTGCACTGCGAAAACGGCGAGGTGATCGACGTCCTGACGCGGAAGCTTCTGAGCGAGGGAAAAACCAGCACCAGATACCACCCCGAGAGCCGCCCTCCGGAGGTGGAGGCAGAGGCCACCGGCCGTGCCATCGCCCTGGCCGAGATGGCCCTGGCACCAGTTTACATCGTACACTTGACCACCGCCCAGTCCCTGGAGAAGGTGCGGGCGGCCAGAGCCAGGGGGCTTACGGTTTACGCCGAGACCTGCCCACAGTATC
>JACQYG010000344.1 GCA_016208345.1 Chloroflexota bacterium | reverse complement strand
GTTGAGAGCCTGGTAAGATGCTGGACGTGGTTTCCAGAGCGTGAGCGGTTTCACTCGAGACACATTACCGAGGGGATGGCAAAGGGCATGAGTGATCCATACGACATCACCCGTATCTTGCAGAAGCTTAGGCAGGAGGTGACCCTGGCCCGGCAGGTCGGCCCGGAGGAGGCGGCCAGGCAGACGGCCGAGGAGGTCTTCGCCCAGGTCGATCGGGAGGAGATCGCCCGGAAAGCCGAGTTTCTAAAGGAGCGAGAACGCATCTACACCGACGACGCTCTGGCCGCCTACCAGATGCTCCAGGCCTGCCACTGGGAACGTCTGGAACAGCGCAATCCGCTGATCTACACCATTGACCGGGCCGCCAGCCGCTACATTCGCATGAAGTTCATCCCCACCGCCCAGGAGAGCGAAGAGCGGGTGGTGCTGAAGCTGAAGAATGCCAACTGCCCCATGGTGGCTTTTTGCGACGAGGATTTGACCCTTTGCGAGCAGGTCTGCCGGGCCAATTTTCGGTATGACATCTTCACCGAGCCCACTCTGGTCCTGCTGGTCAAGAGCGTAGGGCCAAAAATAAGGTGGGAGCTTCACAAATTCCGAACCGCCCCCCGGGACACTCTGCGGTAAAAACGACTTTTCGGCTGCGCTTCTAGAATAGTAAAGAAGGCCGCCGGCCAGGGCACCCGCCCTATGGGTTGGTCACTGCCGGGGTACTGGCCGGTGACAAGCCCTTTAGCTCCAGGTAAGTCAGCGTCCAGTAGCTGGAGCGGAAGACTACCATGAGCCCCCCAACGAAAGCCAGGATGAGGACGGCGATCAGGCCCAGAGGCACGGCTACCAAGAGGGTCGGGCCCAGGGCGTTCGTTGCCAGGTAGGTTACCAGGGCAGGACCCGCCACCAGGAGGATCAGCAACAAGACGAGCGGCAGCATCACCAGTCCCCAGCCGATGCCCACGGCGAACATCAGTAGCCAGGCAAGCCCCACTCTGGCCAGGTTGCGCCGGATGTAGCCAAAGCCTCCCTTGATGGAATCAAGGACGCCACGCCGGTCGATCACACAAGAGCGATCGATGAACTCCCAGGCCACGCTGAGGACTAGCGCCCCCAGGATGATCACCGCCAGGACCATGAGAAGGAGTCCCACCGCCAGGCCGACGCCGATGACCTTGGCTGCCGTATTGTCGACGAGCAGCAGTAGCAGTGGAGACAGCCCCAGGAGAATGAGAAAGAGCGCCACCGCAAAGGCCGGGATGCCGATCACCAGGCGGATCAGGAACAAAGTGATCGTGCGGGCGAGGCCGATCTCAAAGCCACCCCTAATGCTGGTTTTCTCGTCCTCCTCGATCTCCTTCACCATGCCGATCAGGGCCGCATGGCAGACCAGGTTGAGCACAATCACCAACAGCCCCAACAGGAGCCCCAGGGCGATTATGGCGATGATCACCCCGGTGGCGATCTCCGGTGAAGGTAGGGCACCTGGCGTGCTGGGGCCGCCACCGAAGCTGTAGCGGAAGCTCTGGCCGAAGTTCCCGCCGCTGCCCAATAAGGCCAGGATGAAACCGAACAGCCAAAGGGCCTTATACCTCAGGGTGATGTGAAAGGCTCGCCTCAGGATCTTTCCGTAGTCCAAATTTGTCCTCCCAACCGTTCGTCCTGCGCATTCTGTACTACGAAGCAGCGTACGAAACGTTGCATCTTTACGAATGCCTTCTCAAAACAAATACTACGCCGCTTTGGACGTTTTGATATTTCACCAGATAGTATGGCTCATCCACGCTGTACCAGGCATACTGTACGCCGGCCCCGAAGTCCATCTGCAGTTTATGAGTAGAAAAAGTCCCTGCCGGGGCTTCCACCGTTTCCTTGGCCAATACCTTTAGCTTGAGCTTCAGCGAAGAGGCGGTGGCCGGGACCACATTGGTATAGGCCGTGCTGAAGCCCTCGCTCAAGGGCAGGGCCCGGATCATCATCAGGCCCTCATCGTTGTCGTAGGCGTCGGCGGGGACGCCGATGGTGACGCCCTTGTCGCCATCTTTGGTCCTGGCCTTGACGATAAGCTTGTCTCCCTTGTATTCTGCCTCCAGGCTGAAGTCAGCGGGCGTGCCTCTTCGCTGCCAGGTGCTTTTGATCGGCTTCAAATCGGTGGCCTGGACCGTGACCAGTTTCTCATCGTGTAAGGACCCGATCCTGGTCTTCTCGCCCAGGATGTAGGTCTCGCCCTCCTTGGTGATGGTCCAGGTGGTCTGGCCGATCTCCTTGCCGTCTTTGTCGTAGAGGACGTACTCGGTCTGTTCTAAGTACGGCCATGGAACGCTAAAAGACAATGCCCGGGCCGGCTCAGCTCCACAGGCGGCAAGCGCCATTCCCAGTGTGAGGGACAATGTTGCGAGAGCTTTCCACTTCATGCTGGTTCGCCTTTCACGCTACTCCAGCGATAGGCAAAGAGCAAGAGCAAATAGCCTATGGCCACGTCCACAGGCACTAACAGGACCAGGAAAGGCTGGATCGTGGCGGTGAGCTGCGGCAGGAACTGGAGTGTAAT
>JACQYG010000329.1 GCA_016208345.1 Chloroflexota bacterium | reverse complement strand
CGGGCCCGGTAGCTCTCCACGGTCTTCACGGAAAGGCAAAGCTGCTCCGCGATCTGGGCATTGGTGTGACCCAAGGCTACCAGGCGTAGTACCTCACGCTCTCGGTCGCTAAGGGCATCGAGAGGGTCACCATGCCCGCCCCTGACCGTTTTTCCTTGAGACAGCATTTCCTCCAGGAGGATCTTGGTGTGGCTGGGATGGATGTACACGCCGCCTCGGACCACCGCCCTCAGGGCGGAGAGAAGCCCCACGTCCGCGGCACTTTTGGGGACGTACCCGGCCGCTCCGGCGCCCAGGGCCTGCCGGAGATAGTCAACGTCTTCATGCATGGTCAGGACCAGGACCGCCAGTTCCGGCTGCTCCCTCTTCATTTGCCGGAGCGCCTCCAGGCCGCCCATGCCCGGCATGGAGATGTCCAAAAGCACCAGGTCCGGCACCAACTCCCGGGCCGCGAGCACGGTCTCGTGGCCAGTGGTGGCCTCCCCGGCCACCTCCATGTCTGGCTGGCCGTTGATGAGCAACTTCAGGCCCGCCCGCAACACGGCGTGGTCATCGGCTAAGAGTATCCGTGTCTTGCTCATGGCCTCATTTCCCTGGTTCACCCCTTCAATGGGATCTCCACCTGCACCGTCGTCCCACGGCCCGGGCCGGACTCCAGTACAAGCCTTCCGCCCAACAACGAGGCCCGCTCCTGCATGCCATAGAGGCCAAGCTTTCTCTCCTCAATCGGCGAGCTCAAGACCTGATGCACGTCGAAGCCGAGGCCGTCGTCCTCCACCAGGGCAATGACCGAATGCGCCCGTCGCTCCACCACCACGCTGACATTCCCGGCCTGGGCGTGCTTGGCCACGTTGGTCAGGGCCTCCTGGACGATACGGTACAGCGTGATCTCCGCCTGGGGTGGCAGGCGCTCGCTGTCGGCGAAGCCGGTGACCTGTAAATCTACCTCCAGGCCAAACCGGGCCCGGTAGGCCAACAGGTAACGCTCCAGGGCCGCAGTCAACCCCAGGTCGTCCAACAGGCTCGGGCGTAGCTCCCGGGCCAGGTCCCTGACGCCAGCCAGGGTTTGGGCGGCGATGCCCCGGAGTTCGCCTAGCCTTTCCCGCATCTCCTCCGCCGTGCTGGTCTCCGATGCGACCTTGAGGCCGATCATCAGGGATGAGATGGCCTGTCCCGTGTCGTCGTGCAGTTCCCGGGCGACGCGCTTTCGCTCCTCCTCCTGGGCCACGATGACCTTGTCCAGAAGCTGTCCCCGCAGCGCCTCCTTGTGTCTCAGCTCCTCCCAGAGGCGGGCGTTCTCCACTGCTACCCCTAATTCCCGGCCAATGGCCTCCAAGAGGGTCAATTCCTCCCCATCCAGGCTTTCCGACTTTGCGGCATAAACGCTGAGCACACCCAGGATCCTGGACCCGGCTACCAGGGGCACCGCGGCCTGGGCGACTGCCTCCCTCCCCCCCGTCAGACGAGGAGGCTGCGCCGGGCCTGGGCTACCGGCCAGAGAGATGACCAAGGAGCGCCCCGCCTGAAGCACCAGAGCGCAGGGACAACTCGGGGGTTCCCCCGGGGGTGTCTCGTGGCGGGGTGCCGCGGCCAGCCCCACCTGGATGACATTCCCCGGCGTAACGCCTTCCTGTCCCAGAAGGCACACCCACCCGGCCGGGAACCCAAGGGTGGCCAGCAGTCCCTGCAGGGCCCGCTCCAGCAGCGAAGAGATGTCCAGGGGGTCACTGGCCGCCAGGGCCACTGCGTTCAGGGCGGCCAGCTCGCGGTTGCGGCGCAAGAGGGCCCGATTGAACTCCTCGGTCTCGGCCCTGGCCTTCCCTAGTTCGAGCACCATGGCGTTGAAGGCAGCGCCCAGGCGCCCTATCTCGTCGTCGGCCCATACCTGTGCCCGCTGGCTCAGGTCGCCGCGGGCGATGGCCTGGGTCACCCTCACCAGGCTCAGAACCGGTCGAGTCAGCACCCAGGTCAAGAGATACCCGGCGGCGATGCCCACCAGTGAAGCCAGGGCGGTGGCCAACAGTAGCTGGCGCGAGGTGGATGCCACCGCTGCCTGGAGATGCTTTTCAGAGAGGCCCACCCGGGCCACCCCGGCCTCACCACCGAACACTGGGACGGCGAAGTCCCACACCAGCCCTTCCTCGGTCTTCAGCACCTGGAGGCGGTATCGTTCGCCCTCGTCAACCGGATTGGCCTCTCGGAGGCCCCTAGGGATGCCCCGGTCGAAGGAGTGGGCGATCACCTGCCCCCTGTCGTCCACCACGAAGGCATAGCGCAGGTCTTCGTTGTTCTCCACCGTATCCCGTACCAGGCTGTGCAGGGCAAAGGTGTTGTTAGTGAGGATCAGGTCGGTGCTGCGGGCGGCCAGGTCCCGGGCGATGGAAATGCCCCTCATCTCCAATTGTTGTCTTAGAGTACCCTCCAGGGTCAGGCGCACCCGGAGAGTGATCCCCAGCCCAAGGAGTACTACCAGCCCCAGGACTATCCCCATGATCTTGGTGCGCACGCTGACCGCCCCGACGACGGACCAGAGCCGGGCCGCCATTTCCGTTAGAGGCTTCATGGCCATTTCTGCTGTCCTACCGCCGAGATCATGTCGCGGATCGAGGCATAGGCCTTGTCCTCAATGGGCACAAAGCGGTCTATCGCTAGCTCCGCCAGGATGGCCTGGCCCTCCTGGTCCTGGTGCATGTTTAAGAGGGTGTCTCGCAGTTGGACCTTCAGGGCAGGGTCCAGGCCCGGTGGTACCACCACCGGCGGCATGCCATAGGGCGGTGAGCGATAGATGATGCGCACGCGCTCGGCGTAGCGGGGCTCCCGGGCCAGAATGGCATCGTACACCAGGCTGTCCACCGCGGCGCCGTCCACCAGCCCGTCGGCCACTGCCTTGAGGCTATTATCGTGAGAATAGGTGTATATGGTCTTCTGGAAAAAGGTGTCCGGCCGCTCGCCCATCTGCCACAGGAGATAGGCCGCGGACAGCCGGCCGGAATTGGAAAGGGGGTCGGTGAAGGCGAAGACCTTGCCCCGGAGCTGGGGTAGCGTTTGG
>JACQYG010000328.1 GCA_016208345.1 Chloroflexota bacterium | reverse complement strand
TCCTGTTCCATCACAATGTCCTTGTTGATAGATAGTATGGCCGATGATCAATACTCATCCTATCGGTATTTGTCAGCGTTGTCCATCACCATTTATGGCTAATGGCCAATAGCCGAATAGCCTATGGCCGATGGCCAATTGGCTGATAGCTGATGGCTAATAGCAGCTAACCGCCCCCTGCTAACCGCTCCCTGCCCTCTGCTGCCTGCTATCAGCCGTCACCGGCAACCGAACGGTGAAAGTGGTCCCCTGGCCCACCCGGCTTTCCACCTCGATGGTGCCCTGGTGCTGCTGGATGATGCTGTAGCTGATGGAGAGCCCCAGGCCGATCCCCTTTCCCACGGGCATGGTAGTAAAGAAAGGGTCGAAGATTTTTGGCAAATGTTCCGGGGGGATGCCACGCCCGGTGTCGCTAAACCGAATCTCCACCCGGCCAATCTCGGTTGCTCGAGTAGCCACCGTCAGCGTTCCACCCTGGGGCATGGCATTGCAGGCGTTAAGGATCAGGTTGGTGAAGACCTGCTGCAACACCTGAGGGTTGCCGTGGGCCCTCGGCAGGTCGGGTTGGAACTCTTTCCTCAAAGTGACCTCCTGCAAGGTCACCTGATGGGCCAGCAGGGCGAGGGTTTCTTCCAGCACGGCGTGCAGGTCAACCTCCCTCATCTGCTGATCCACGGGACGGCCGAATTTCAACAGGTTCTCGATGATCACCGAGGCACGTTGGGTTGCAGCATGGACCTTTTGGGCGCACTGGCTGCGCAGTTGAGCGTCATCGGGGTGCTCCAGCAACAACTGGGCACTGGCTGAGATGATGCCTAGAGGGTTACGCAGTTCGTGGGCGATGCCCCCCGCCATCACTCCAAGGGAGGCCATCTTGGCCGACTGGACCAGTTGAGCCTCCATCCGGCGTTGCTCCGTCAGGTCCCGCCCCACAGCTACGATCCCCACCATCCCTCCGGCATCATCCCGCATGGGAGAGCAACTCCAGGCAATGGGCACTTCCTGGCCATTGGCAGTCAGCAGCTTCACCTCAATATTCTGCACACCCGCCCCCCTGATCAGCCCTCGCAGCATCTTTGCCATCACCGGCTGCTGCTCGGCGGCACAGAGGTAATCCAGGGATCGCCCCTCGACCTGCTCGGCTTTCAGACCGGAGATCCTCTCCGCCGCCCGGTTCCAGGTCACGATGCGCCCCTGGGGATCCAGGGAGACTACCAGGTCGCTAGCGCACTCCACCACACTGGCCAGGTGACGTTCGGCCCGCCGCACCTCCTCCCCCAGGTGCTCCCGATCGGTGATGTCGTCCATTAGAAGCATCACGTTCTCCGCCTCATCCGCCACCTTGAGAGGGATGAGCCGATAGTAGTAGATGCGGCTGGGCAGGCCAGGGGCCCGGTAGGCCACTTTCCCGCCCTCTACCGGCTGACCGGTGCGGAAGACCTGCCGCACCTTCTGGTCCAACCGGGTGTACTCCACCAGCGCCTGGGGGAAGACCTCCTCAATCTTGTGTCCCAAAGTGACCCGCGCCTCACGCCGGGTTTTCTCCAGAAAGTTGCGATTGACCGACACAACCCGTAGGTTCCGATCAATCACCACCAGGGAACTGGGGATGCTTTCCAGGATGCGGGTGATGAAGCTCTCGCGGCTCTCCAGTTGTTTGTACAACTGGGCGGTCTGTTCGTGCAAGGTGGCACGGCGAATAGCATTGGCGGCGATGTCGCCAATGGCTGTGAGCAAGCGCAACTCCTCGTCGGCGATGCGGGTTTTGCGGCCTACCCACAGTGCGCCGATGGTTTGCTCCAACGCAATGAGCGGAATGCAAGCTACGGCGCGCAAGCCGTTTGTCTCTATTTGCCGGGCAAAGCGCGGGTCAGCCTGCACGTTGGCACTGATGTAGGGCTGACCGGTGGCAATGACGTGCCCGCCCACTCCCTCGCCCGGCGGCAGGCGCACGCCGGTCCAGTTGGCCCAGCCCCCGCGCGCCAGTTCAATCACGGACTCACCGCTGTCCAGGTCGCGCATGGCCAATGCTGCGCCTTCGGCTTCCAGCAGGGCGCACAGTTGGTCCAGGATGACCGGGAGCATGTCGGCGCGGGTGGGTGCGGTGCGCAGGGTGGCAGAGACAGTAACAATGGCTTTCAGTTCGCGCTCGCGCTGTTTGTGTTCAGTGATGTCCTCCAGGCTACCCTCGTAGTACAGCGCCCGACCGTCGGCATCCCGGACAGCTCGGGCGCTATCCCGCACCCAGATGACCGTTCCGTCGCGCCTGCGCAATTGCATTTCAAAACCACGCGCGATCCCCTCGCGTTCCATCAGGGCCTGCCACTGCCTGCGATCCTCAGGGGCCACGAAAATGTCTTCCACATTGACCGCCAGCAGGGACTCCCGGTCCGGGTAGCCCAGCATCTCCATCAGGGCCGGGTTGGCGTCCAGGATCTGTCCCGCTGGCGTAGTTCGGTAGAGCCCAATGGGCACCCTCTCAAGCAGGCTCTGGTAGCGGGTCTCGGCCTCCTCCAGGAGGACATGTAGATGGTCGTTCATACCTTCTCACCTCAGGCTGTCTAAAAACCTTCTCTGCCGGAGGCTAATCACTGACCATCGATCATCTCCAG
>JACQYG010000327.1 GCA_016208345.1 Chloroflexota bacterium | reverse complement strand
GTGCATACGCCAGTCTGGCTCGGACAAGGGATAGGGGTGCCCTTTCACCAGGAATCGAAATGGTTGGTCCCCTAATCCCTTGTTGTGTCTCAACCTCCAAGAGCAGGATGATCTCATGAAATGTCCTTGCTGTGCTCATCCTGAGTCCAAAGTGATTGACTCCCGCGAGCTGGAGGAAAGCATCCGCCGAAGGCGGGAGTGTCTCTCCTGTGGCAAGCGCTTCACCACCTACGAACGCCCGGAGGTGGCCAATTTCCTGGTGGTGAAACGGGATGGCCGGCGGGAGGAATACGACCGGCAGAAGTTGTACCAGGGTATCCAGCGAGCCTGCCACAAACGTCCCATCTCCGCCGCACAGGTCGAGAGCGTGGTGACCCAGGTGGAGGGCGAGATATTGAGGCTGGCCCCGGGGTTGCACCCGGGGCTGGCCCAGCCGGAGGTCCCCAGCCGCTTCATCGGCGAGCTGGTGATGGAGCGCCTGCGACCCCTGGATGAGATCGCCTTCATGCGCTTCGCCTCGGTCTACCGCCGCTTTCAGGACGTGGATACCCTGGCCGAGGAGATTGAGGGCCTTCGGCAGTGGAGGCTCCACGCCCAGGAGGCTAAGGCCCAGCTTCCCTTGACTCTTTGATAGGCTCTACCGAGGCCAGGCTGGTGGTGCTCCGCCTGGCCTGGATTGTCTGCGCCGCACCCGGGCGCTGCCATCCTGGCAGATGCCTGTTCTGGCGGACGGAGGATGGTCATGGTTGCCAACATCAGCTACATTGTTGAGCGCGACGGGCGAGTCATTCCGTTTGACCGCGAGCGTATCACGAACTCGATACTGGCCGCAGCCGAGGGAGCGGGCGAGGAGATCACCTGGGAACGGGCCCGAGAGCTCACCGAGCAGGTGTTGCTGCGGCTGGAGCGGGAACACGCCGGCGCCGCCCTGCCGCTGCCTGGGCTGGAGACAGCACATCCCGCCCCCAACGGCGTCCCCAGCGTGGAGGAGGTTCGCGAGCTCATCACTGAGGTGTTGCTGGAAAACGGCCAGACCCAGTCGGCCATGAGCTATCTCTTGCGCCGCCGCCAACGGCGCCGGAGCATGCCTCTTGCCGCTGCCTCAGCCGCGGTCTCCACCGGGGTTGCCACCGGCGCACCCCTCCTGACTGAGAATGCCATTACCGTCCTGGAGCGCCGGTATCTGCGCAAGGACAACGAGGGCAAGGTCATCGAGACACCTCAGGAGATGTTCAGCCGGGTCGCCCAGGCCGTGGCGCAGGCGGACCTGATCTATGACCCCTCGGCCGACGTGTCCAGGGTGACCGCGGAATTCTACCAGACCATGGTTGACCTCTTGTTCCTGCCCAACTCCCCCACCCTGATGAACGCTGGCAGGCCCTTGGGCCAGCTCTCGGCCTGCTTTGTCCTGCCGGTGGAGGACTCCATCGAGAGCATCTTCGAGGCCATCAAGTATACCGCCCTCATCCACCAGAGCGGCGGAGGCACCGGCTTTTCCTTCTCCCACCTGCGCCCCAAAGGAGACATTGTGGGCTCCACCCGGGGGGTGGCCAGTGGCCCGGTGTCTTTCATGCGGGTCTTCGACTCGGCCACGGAGGCCATCAAGCAGGGCGGCACCCGGCGAGGGGCTAACATGGGCATCTTGCGGGTGGATCACCCGGACATCATGGAGTTCATCACCGCCAAGCAGGATAACGGGGCCCTGAACAACTTCAATATTTCGGTAGGCGTCACCGACGAGTTCATGAAAGCCGTGGAGAACGACGCGGAGTACCCTCTAGTAAACCCGCACACTGGCCAGACGGCCCGCGTGATGAGCGCTCGGGGGGCATTCAACTCTATCGTAGAGATGGCCTGGAAGAATGGCGACCCGGGCATCGTCTTCCTGGACCGTCTGAACCAGTCCAACCCCACGCCGCACATCGGGCAGATCGAGAGCACCAATCCCTGCGGTGAGCAGCCGCTTTTGCCCTACGAGTCCTGCAACCTGGGCTCCATTAATCTGGCGAAGATGGTGAAAGACGGGAAGGTTGACTATGCCCGGCTGGGACAGGTGGTGCGGACGGCGGTGCACTTCCTGGATAACGTCATCGACGTGAACCGCTATCCCCTGCCCCAGATCGAGGCCATCACCAAAGCCAACCGCAAGATCGGCCTGGGCGTCATGGGCTTCGCCGATATGCTGATCCGTATGGGTATACCCTATGACTCGGCCCAGGCCGTGACTGTCGCCGAGGAGCTGATGGCTTTCATCTCCCAGGAAGCCCGGCTGGCCTCCCAGGCTCTGGCCGAGCAGCGAGGGGCTTTTCCCAATTTTCCCGGCAGCATCTACGACGTCCCCGGGGCGCCCAAAGTGCGCAACGCCACCACCACCACCATCGCGCCCACTGGCAGCCTGAGCATCATCGCCGGCTGCTCCAGTGGCATTGAACCCATTTTCGCCCTGGTCTACAAGCGAAATGTGCTGGACAGGGACGAGCTCTTGGAGATCAACCCCGACTTCGAGGGCATTGCTAGGGAACGAGGATTCTACAGCGAAGAGCTGATGAGGACCATCGCCGTCAAAGGGACCGCTCGTGGGGTGGAGGGCGTGCCGGAAGAGGTGCAGAAGCTCTTCGTAACCGCCCACGACGTGTCGCCGGAGGCCCACATCCACATCCAGGCTGCCTTCCAGAGGCATACCGATAACGCGGTATCCAAGACCGTGAATTTTCCGCACCAGGGCACGGTGGACGACGTGCGGCAGGCCTACCTGTTGGCCTATCAACTGGGGTGTAAGGGCGTCACCATATATCGCGACGGCTCCCGGGAATCCCAGGTGCTAACCATGGGGACGGGGGAGAGGGAAAGCGAAAAGGAGGCAGAGACGCCCAGGAAGCGGAGGAAACAGCGCTCGCCCCGAGCCCGGGACTCCGTCACCACCGGCACCACGGAGAAGATCACCTCAGGCTGCGGGAACCTTTATATAACCGTTAACGAGGATGAACAGGGGCTCTGCGAGATCTTCGTGCGCATGGGCAAATCCGGAGGCTGCATGGCCTCCCAGACCGAGGCCATCGGCCGGCTGGTCTCCCTGGCCCTGCGCTCGGGCATAGATATCGAGTCCATCTTCAAGCAACTCCGGGGGATACGCTGCCCGGTGCCCTACTGGCAGAGTGGAGGCATGGTGCTCTCCTGCCCAGACGCCATTGGCCAGGTCTTGCAGCGGTATCTCAAGAACGGCAAGGCTATTCACATCGTGGAGAAGGACATCGAGCTCAAGGAGTACGCCGAGAATTGGGACGATCCCAAGACCGACATGTGTCCCGAGTGCCCGGAATGTGGCGGCCTCCTGGAGCAGGCCGAGGGATGTTCGGTATGCCGCTCGTGCGGGTATTCGAAGTGCTGGTGATGAAGGTTCTCTACACTTACCGATTCTTTACGAAAGAATCCGCCGAATGCCTCACCGCTTGCGGTTCGGATGAGAGCAAGTAACGAAACGATTGAGCGGGGTACTGATGTGTATCATTCCGGGAAGCCGGATTTCATGAGATATGCTCATCCGGTTCTGCGAAGGCTCCGCGGTAACCTGCGGTTCTACCCACCAAGGGTGCGCTACGGGGCCCCTTCGCAACCCCCGGCGTCCCGTTAGGCGCACTTGCCCAAAAATATTCGTTGGCGCGGCTCAATGACCCGCTTGGAGGTAAAGTATGGCATTAATCCCGCCCTTTTTTAT
>JACQYG010000308.1 GCA_016208345.1 Chloroflexota bacterium | reverse complement strand
TACGGCCAGGGCCAGGATGAGCTGCCAGTGAGCCGATGCCGCCCGGCCCACCGGCGGGAGGGCGCTAAAGGCCCACTGGCCCAGCCATAGAATAGCCAGGCCGATGACTATCCCTCCCAGGACGTCGGTGGGCCAGTGGAGGCCAAGGTAAATGCGCGAAACCCCTACGGCCGGTATCATGATGGCGGCAGCGGCGAGCCACAGGCGCCGTCGAAACTGACTGGCCAGGAACCCCCAGAATACCGTGGCATTTTGGGCATGTCCGCTGGGAAAGCCAAAGCCGCCACCGGTCTCCTCCAGGAGGACACGCACCTGCTCCCTGGGAGGCCTTGGAAGTTGCAGCGTGTCCTTGAAGACCCCGTTCAGAAAGGCCGAGGCCAGGAAGATTAGCCCGAACTTGAGACCCAAGGCAGCGTCAACGCACCAGTATACGATGGGCATGGTGAGCAGGAAGAACTCCTCGGAGCCAGCCTGGGTGACCAGGCCCCAGAACCGGTCCATGGCGGGGCTGGCGAAGGATTGCAACCAGAGGATGAGGCCGATCTGATCCACGGCGAGCCCTCCTAAAGGGGATCTCACGGTTGAGCCAGCTTCCTTACTACTAAAGGGATATACTGATTCGTTGTCTTACCTGGCCTACAGCCCATTTCCAGGGTCCCCAAGGGGCCTCCGGCCCCTTGGGGTGTCGTTAGTAGGCCCGCTTGAGAAGCTGGATAACATCCGGTAGCTCGGCCGGCCGGGGGTTGGAGATCATCATGGCATCGGCCAGGGCGTCCTCGGCCAGTTGCAGTATGCCGTCCGCCTCGACCCCTACATCCCGCAGGCGTCGAGGCAGGCCGATATCTGCGCTCAATTTGCGCACCGCAGCAACGCTCAACCGGGCGGCCCTTTGTACGCTGGCGCGCTTGGTGGCCACGCCCATGGCCACGGCGATGTCCGCGAAGCGTTCAGGGCAGGAATCCAGGTTGAACTCCATGCCATAAGGCAGCAGGATGGAGTTGGCCACACCATGGGGCACCCCATAGCGGCCGCCACAGGCGTGGGCCATAGCGTGGACGATGCCGCAGAGGGCGTTGCTGAAGGAAAGCCCGGCGATGCAGGCCGCGAGTAGCATCTCTCCCCGGGCCTCCAGGTCGCCGCCATTTTTAACCGTCACTGGCAGGGCCTGGGCGATCATCCGAATGGCATGGATGCCCAGGGCATCGGTGATGGGCTCCGCCTGATTGGATACGTAGGCCTCGATGGCGTGGGTCAGGGCGTCCATGCCCGTGGCCGCGGTGAGCATGGGTGGCAGGGTGATCGTCATCTCCGGGTCCAGGACGGCCACGTTGGGCATCATGTAGGGACTGTTGAACTCCAGCTTGAGGCCCGAGGCGTCGTCTTTGATCACTGCCGCCAGGGTGACCTCGCTGCCGGTGCCGGCGGTGGTGGGCACGGCGATGAGCGGCAGTAGCGGTTGGTTGACCACCCCCACGCCCTGATAATCCAGCAGGCTGCCCCCCAGGGCGAGAAGCACATCCATGCCCTTGGCGGTGTCGATGACGCTCCCGCCGCCCACGGCGATCAGCACGTCGCAGCCCTGCTCCCGGGCGTACTGGGCGCCCCTTTCCACCACCTTTACCTCGGAGTTCGGAGGGACGTCGTCGTAGATGCCAGCCAGCTCGACCCCGGATTCCTCCAGTCCCCCAACTATCCTATCCACTAAACCGATGGAACGCAGGACCCGGTCGGTCACGATGACCGCCCTTGTGCCGCCCAGCTTGCCGACCTCAAAACCGATGTCCTTGACGACCCCCGGGCCATAGACTACCCTGGTCCGCGTTTGGTACTCGAAAAGCTCTGGGAGCGGCACCTTGGACCTCCTTGATGCTTAGCATAACCCCATCTCAGACCTGTATGATTCGGTTGGTCAAAGAGACACCGAACTATTATAGTTAATCGGCTGGACAATTGCAATGTGGCCACAGGTGTTGAAAAACTCGTCGTAGAAGTAGTATAATGCCATGGATACCCTGGCCTAGCCAGCCGATGCTCATCTCCACCCAAGGAGGACGCGATGAAGGAAATCGTCTGTATCCGCACCATAGAGGTGGCACCTGAAAATGAGGAAACCTTCTATAAATGGATCGAGGAGAACCGTCCCCTCCGGCAGCGGATGGGCTGCCTGATGGAACGCGTGCTGAAGCCCAGTGACGGCCACGGCCCCACCCTGATGTTGACCATGTGGAAGAACCACGAGGTCTTCGATGCCTGGATCAAGACCCCCGAACACGCTGCTGTCTCCAACTCGCCGGGCCATGCCCTGTGTCGCTGGCAACCAATCAAGCGGTACGATATAGCTGCTGGGTACTAAGTGAAGCCGGGCATCTCTCGCTACGTCTCACCTGCCGCCTTTCTTCACTAGTAAAGTGTCGATGCGCGTCTTCTGGCCTTTGTTGGACCGTCGGTAGGGTGGTGATGCATGACCACCTCAAGAGCTAATCACCTGGCTATCCTATACGACATCGGCCGCACCATCAACTCCAGCCTGGACCCCGAAGAGGTCCTGAACCTGGTGATGGACAAAGTGGTCCACGTAGTCCGCGCGGAGCGGGGCTTCCTGATGCTGAGCGACGAACGGACCGGCCGACTGGAGTTCCGCGTGGCCCGTAACATGGACCGCCAGACCATCGAGTCCACGGCGTTCCAGGTGAGCCGCAGCATCACCGAGGGCGTGGCCGCCAGCGGGGAGCCGTTGCTCACTACTGATGCCCTTTTCGACGAGCGCTTCTCCTCCAGTGCCAGCGTCGTTAGCTATGGGCTGCGCTCGGTCATGTGCACGCCCCTGCGTTCCCGTGGGAGGATCACCGGCGTGGTCTACGTGGACAGCCGCCTGCAGAGCGGCATCTTCCACCAGGAGGACCTGGACCTGTTGGTGGCTTTTGCCGATCAGGCAGCCATCGCCATCGAGAACGCTAGGCTCTACGACACTCTCCGCCAACAATATGAGGGCATGATCCAATCCCTGGTTGAGGCCATCGACGCCCGGGATCGCTACACCAAGCGCCATTCGGGACGGGTCACGGGATATGCCATGAGTATTGTGGCGGCCTCCAGTCTGCCAGCCAAGGAAGCCGAGGCGCTCCGCCACGCCGCGGTGCTTCACGACGTGGGCAAGATCGGCGTCCCGGAGGCCATATTGAACAAACGGGGGCCCCTGACCGATGCGGAATTCGCTCGAATGAAGGCCCACGTGTTGATCGGCGTAGACATAGTGAGCCCAGTGGCGTCGCTGGCCGATCTAATACCCCTGATCCGGCATCATCACGAGCTGTACGACGGGTCGGGTTATCCGGACGGTGTGCGGGGCGAAGCTATACCTCTTGGTGCCCGGATCCTATGTGTGGCAGACTCCTTCGACGCCATGACCACTGATCGTCCCCACCGCCCGGCGAAGACGGTTGAGGAGGCCAGGGCCGAGCTTCGCCGTTGCGCGGGCACGCAGTTCGACCCGCAGGTAGTGGAGGCCTTCCTGGGTAAGGGCGAGGGGGCCGCGACTGGCTCGACGTCGTA
>JACQYG010000307.1 GCA_016208345.1 Chloroflexota bacterium | reverse complement strand
GCGAACCGGGAGGTGACCCTGGAAGGAGAGACTCTGGGGCCGCAAGCCGTGGCAATACCCGAGCGGGAGCTGCCAGCCCTGGTGCGACGGCTTAGAAAGGCCGGCTACTTTCCTGAGCTAAAGCCCAAGATGCTGAGCCCTGGAGGTCATTTGTAGTCTTCTCTGACCGGATGCCAGGCATCGATGGCCTTGGTGGGGATATCCAGGGCTCGGGCGCTATGCCGGAGGTTTGCCGGGACAGCCACCCCATCCCCTGCGCTGAGGAGCGCAACCTGGCCATCCAGGTTGAATTCCAGCACCCCCTCGGTCACCGTGGTTATCTGTTCATGGGGATGAGAATGTTCGGGCACAATCGCCCCTGGGGCGAAGTGGAAGAAGGTCATCATCACCTGGTCCAGGTATACTGCCTGCCGGGAGATGCCCTCGCCGGCGATCTTGGAAGGCAAGTCCGCACCTTTAAAGAAGGCCATGCCAACCCCCTGCCAACTCTGTTGTTCAGGAGTTCAACTCCTGAACTAACAAAGTGCATTATAGCACCGCAGAGGGCTATGAGCAATGGCGTCCGCCGCACATTCGCGTATTGACTTGAGGCATTCGCTGTGCTATCCTGGCGGTGAACGAGCTTTCCCGGGGAGGCCACGTGCTCGGCGCCCTGTTTCTCCTGGCCCTTTTGGCAGCCGGCCTGGTTCTGGGAGCATTGGCCTGGGGCTACTACGGCTCGGGCCGGGTGCTGACTGGTTCTCGGCTCGCGCAACGCCCAACACCGGCGCAGTTCGCGGCGAACTGCGAAGACGTCGCTTTCCCCAGCCGGGATGGGCTGGACCTGAGAGGATGGTATATCGCCGCACCAGGATCCTCGGCCACGATCATATACTGTCCCGGACGAGGCTCCGGGCTCAACGACTTCGACTTTCGCTACATCCCACTGTTCGTCCGGCATGGTTTCAGCCTGCTATTGTTTGACTTTCGAGCCTCGGGGGACAGCGGCGGCACCAGGTCCACTCTGGGTTATCTGGAACAGAATGACCTCCTGGGGGCCCTCGATTTCCTCCAACACGAGAAACAGAAGGACAACATCGGCGTCTTCGGCACCTCCATGGGGGCGGCCGTGGCGATATTGACGGCAGCCCGCACCCCCGCCCTCCGAGCCGTGGCCGGAGAGAGCACCTTTGCCACCTACCAGGGCGCGATCTACGGCGGGATAAAGCAGCGAGGGGTGCCGTGGTTCGTGGCCAGGCCCTGGGCCGGCCTGGTCACCTGGTGGCTGGAGCGGCGCCTGGGCTTCCGCTCGGGTCAGATGGACCCGGTGAACTGGATTGCCAGATTAGAACCAAGACCGGTGTTATTGATCCATGGGGACCGAGACCAGTATCTGGACATGGGACACCCGCGGGCCCTGTTCGCCGCCGCCCGGGAACCCAAGGAACTCTGGATAATCTCCGGTGCTGGCCATACTGAGGGGCTAGCGTATTCACCGCAAGAATTCGAGGCCAGGGTAACTGATTTCTTCTGCCGGTGGTTGACGCCGAGCCCGCCCGCTCGGGCCTAGGATCGAGTCGGCTTCAAGAGCCGATCTACACTCCAGACCTAACTCCAGAGACCGGGCCAACCAACATTGCCCTGGAGATATCGAATAGGCATGGGGGATAAATCCGCTCAACCTGACCCGCGGTGTGCTGAGTTCTACCTGCCGGGTGGGGGGACTGCCTGCCTCCTGATCCACGGCTTCGCCGGCAGCCCGGCCGAGATGCGAGGGATGGGGGAGTACCTGGCGGCCCGGGGCCTCACTGTGCTGGGCGTTCGCCTGGCCGGGCACGGGACCACGCCGGAGGACATGGCCGGCACCGGCTGGCGAGAGTGGGTGGCCTCGGCTGAGAGAGCACTTTCTTCTTTACTAGTGAAGAAAGCCGTATTTGCGGCGGGCCTGTCTATGGGTGCAGTGATCGCCCTTCACCTCTCCACGCGATACCCGGTGCGGGGAGTCATCGCCATGGCCCCCGCCCTATTCCTGGGCAACTGGAAGGCCAGTCTGGTGCCGGCCATTAAGCTTTTCCGCCAGTGGCACTACTTCGACGGCTCCAGCGACCTGACCGACTCCACGGCGCGGTCCGGGCCAGCCTGCCCCAAGTGACGGTGCCGCTTTTGGTCATGCAGGGGCGCCAGGACCGCACCATCCCAATAAACAATGCCCAGTACCTCTTCAACCACGCCGGCTCCCCGGACAAAAGGCTGGTCTGGTATGCCAACTCCGGCCATGGCCTGGTTGTGGATTCAGAAAAAGAGCGGGTGTGGCAAGAGGCATTCGATTTCATCGCCCTCCATAGCTCGGTGGCCCGATGAGGCAAAAAGTAAGAGAGCGTGCCGGGTTAATCCTACTGGTCGGCTTCGGCATTGCCTTCGTCGCCCTGGAAGTGTATCTGCTGCTCATCCAGCCGAGACCCCGGGACAGCCTGAGCCCGGAAGAGCGCCAATGGCTGCGGAACAAAGGCGAGCTGGTGTTCGCCGGGGACAACAACTACCCGCCCTTCGAGTATGTGGCCGAGAACGGCGAGTATCGCGGCTTCAACGTGGACATGGTGCGGGCGCTGGGGCTGGAGCTGGGCGTCGACGTGCGGCTGGTGCCCATGCCCTGGGCCGAGGCCCTGGAGGCCCTCCGGCAAGGCCGAGTGGACGCGCTACAGGGGATAAAGTATACCTCGGAACGAGAAAAAACATACGCCTTTGCACAGCCCTACCTGACCACCTCCCAGGCCATCTTCGTTAAAAGCGACCGCTACGACATCACCGATCTGCCCGACCTGGCCGGGCATGTGGTGGCAGTGCAAAGGGGGGATTTCGCCCACGACCTGCTCAAGAGACGCCCGGAGGTCCACTTGCTCTTGGTCGAAAATCAGTCGGCAGCGGCCGATCAGCTCCTGGCGGGAGAGGCCGACGCCTTCGTGGGGAACCGTTTCGCCGGCCTTTATCTCCTCCAGCGAAAGAGGGCAATGAACCAGGTCAAGATGGTGGGTGAGCCCATCGCGCCGGCCGGCTATGGCCCCGCCGTCCGCAAAGGCGACCAGGTACTCTTGCGCATCCTCAACATCGGCCTGGAAAGCGTAGAGCGGAAAGGGATAAAGCAAAACATCGATCACAAATGGTTCGGCCAGGTTATCCAAAGTCGATCCACCCTACCCTCAACCTTTCTTACCCTGGCCCTGGTGCTGCTGGCCATCACCCTGACCAGCGCCCTTATCATCTATGCCTGGAACCGCATGCTCATGGGCCAGGTCCGGCAGCGGACACAGGAACTCTCTATATCCAACCAGGCGTTGAGGCAGCGGGCCGAGGAGATGGCTGGCCTTTACAAAGTGGGAATAGCAGCCACCTCCAGCCTTAACTTCCACGAGGCCTTGACGAGTATCTACGAGCAGATCAGCCAGTTCATGGGCATCTCTACATTCTATATCGCCATCTACGATGAGCTGGAGCAGAAGCTACACTTCGAGATCTTCGTGGACAGGGGCGAGCACCGCGACCGCTTCACCATCTCTTTGGACGAAAACTCCGGGCTCACCGGCTGGATCGTCAGGTCCCGGGAACCGCTGTTGATCCGGGACCTGGAGTTGGAAAAAGACCGCTTGCCCGCTAGCTTCGTCACGGTCGGTCAGCCGGTGCGCTCCTGGCTGGGCGTTCCGTTGATGCTGAAGGAAAAGCTGGTGGGGGTGATGTCCATCCAAAGCTACGAGCCCAATGCCTTTGACGACGACGGTCTACGGATCTTTTCCACCGTGGCCAGCCAGGTCGCTATGGTTATTGAAAACACCCGGCTACACGAGCGCATTCGCGATCAGGCTATCCACGACGGCGTGACCCAGGTGTATAACCACGATTACCTTCACGAGCAATTAGTCAGGGAGCTGGAACGAAGCAAACGCTATCACCACCCGGTTTCGTTCATCATGCTGGACCTGGATCAATTCAAGGAATTCAACGACCACTACGGCCACCTGGCGGGCGATGAGGTCTTGAAGATGGTGGCCAAGCTTGTCAGCGCCAGGGTGCGCGGCGTAGACATCGTTGGGCGATACGGGGGGGACGAATTCGCCATCATCCTGCCCCAGGCCAGCGTTTCCGATGCTCAGGCCGTGGCCGAACGCGTCAGAGATGCGGTGGAGAATACCCCCTTCGCCTCTCCACAAGGTGACCTGCCGACGACGCTCACCGTCAGCCAGGGGGTCGCCACCTTTCCCATCTCGGCCCAGTCCCCCGTGGCGCTCATCGACCAGGCCGACCGGGCC
>JACQYG010000330.1 GCA_016208345.1 Chloroflexota bacterium | reverse complement strand
GCCGTGGCTGGGGCCGTAGTCCTGGTTGGCGCCATCTCCATCGGCGGGATATGGTACCAGTCTTCCCGCCACGGCACCCCTTCCGCCCAGGTGCTGGCCTCGCCGAGCGGCACGCCGACATTCACCGCCACCGCGGCACCCACGGTAACACCCGTTCCTGCCACCTCCACCGCCACGCCAGAGCCCACTGCCACCGCCACCGCCACGCCCACCAAGGCTCCGGTATACGTCTGGAGGCCCACCGCCACGCCCTGCCAGCCGCCGAGACTCGCCTTTCCGCAGGGGGGACAGGAGTTCGCTATTAGTGAACGCATCACTTTCAGGTGGACTTATCCAAGCAAACTGGCGGAAGACATGTACTTCGACCTCCGGCTCTGGGGGCCGGAATCTCAGGGTAGCATTGCCTGGACCAAAGACACGAATTTCCAAAAGGCCATCGCCCAGGCCGGACAGTATCGATGGGCGGTGGCGGTGGTCCGCGGCACTCAAAAGCCCTCCGGGGAGCGGGTCCGGCTTCAGGAGCTATGTAGCTCGGCCCTGAGCGAGGTGATCTACGTTGGGGTTCGCCCCAAACGGTAGCGAGGGCGGCAGCTAGCACGAGGTCCCACCATGGAAGACCTCATTGGCAAGACCGTGGGACAATACCAGGTCCAGGGGCTCCTGGGCCGGGGCGGCATGGCCGCAGTGTACCGGGCCTACCAGCCCTCCCTGGACCGCGAGGTGGCCTTGAAGGTGCTCTCTGGCGCCCTGGCCACGCCGGAGTTCATGGAGCGCTTCCAGCAAGAAGCCAAGGCCATCGCCAAGCTCAACCACCCCAACATCCTGGCCGTCTATGACTGCGGCACCGCCCCGGTGGAGGGCTCCCCAGTCCACTACATCGCCATGCAGTACGTGGAGGGCGGCACCCTTAAGGACAAGATGGGCCTGCCCATGGACCTGGAGACGGCTGGCCGCATCGTCTCCCAGGTGGCCGAGGCCCTGGCCTGCGCCCACCGCCACCACATCGTCCACCGGGACGTGAAGCCCTCCAATATCCTCCTGGCCGAGGGAGGGCGGGCCCTCCTGTCTGACTTCGGCATCGCCAAAGTCCTGGACGCCAGCGAGGGCCTTACCAGAGCCGGAGTCGGCCTGGGCACCCCCCAGTACATGTCGCCGGAGCAGGCCCAGGGCCTGCCGGTCGACCACCGCTCGGACATCTACTCTCTGGGCATTGTCCTGGACGAGATGCTCACCGGCCAGGCCCCCTTCCAGGGCGACACCCCCCTGGCGGTCATCACCCAGCAGATCACCCAGCCCCTGCCGTCGCCCCGGGAGATCAATCCGGCCATTCCCGAGGCAGTGGAGAGGGTCATCCGTAAGGCCACGGCCAAGGCTCCCGCTGAACGCTACCAGCACATGGACGAGATGGTAAAGGACCTGCGCCGCGCCATGCCCGGCGCCGTGGCCCCTGCCCGGGCCCCCAGCGCCGTGAAGTGGCTGGCGGTGGCCACGCCGGGTTTGGCTGCCCTAGCTTGCGTGTGCCTGGCAGTAGCCCTTCTGGCTGGTTTCCTCGTGTTCAGGGGCCTTCCCGGGCGAACGGGCACGATCCAGGGCGCGGTCATAGATAAGAACACGACCCGGGCCGTGGCCGGCACCAAAATCACCGTAGGCGGCAAGGAGGGGCAGTCGGATGCCCAGGGGCGCTTCAAGGTCCCGGGCCTGGCGGCGGGCCAGTACGTCCTGGTGTCTACCAAGGAGGGGTACGACCCGGCCATGTCGGCCCTCCTGTCCCTGGAGGCGGGGGCTTCCCTGAACGCAGACGTGGTGCTCTATCCCCGGGGCACCACTCCCCGGCCGGTGGACCCAGCGACCACCCATAAAGTGGAGGCCGGCGGCGCCGCCACCGCCAACGACGCCAGGCGCCTGGCCCAGGTCCAGGGAGTCAGCCAAGCAGTGGATAAAGTGACGGAGACCAAAGCCCAGGGCAACTACGTGGTGAATTATAAGCTCGATGGCCGCCTGGCCTCCACCGTGGCCGCCCTGAACCACGAGGCCTGGCTTCTCACTACCAGGGGTGGCCTGAACTACACCGTGCTTAAATCTGGCGGCAACCTGGCGGTGCCGTTGTCGCCAAAGCTGGGCCTGCCCGGTTATCTGGGCGTCGAGCAGTTCCCGGCGGCCATCGGCACCGAGCTCACCTACTACGTCACCCAGAACGCCGCCGTCTCCCTCGATTTCCAGGGCCCCTGGGACTTTTCCCGGTACACCAGCGCTGACACCGGCGAGCACGCCATTCTGGCGGCTTCCGCCGCGCCCGGCGCCGAGCGGTTCCCCCAGGCCGACTCGGCGCTCAGGATGACCCAGTCGCAGTATCCAGACCTGACGGTATACTTCTTCCGCAAGCAGACACCCTCCAGCCTATTCTACCACGGCTACTATAGCAAGCAGGCGGGGGTGGTGACCTATTCCCAACCAGTGCGGGAATACATCTTCCCCTTGGCCATCGGCGCCACCTGGACCGACGAATATACCTATACGCCCGTGGCCGCCCCCGTGGCCCAAGCCTTCCGCGTTGACGTAAAGCACACCCACACGGTGGTGGGCTGGGGACCCATTTCGCTGCCCGCTGGCAGATTCGAGAGCAGCGTGATGATCCAGAATAAGATGGATGCCCGGCCGTCCATGGGCCAGGGCGGCCACACCTGGACGTACTACTGGCTGGTGCCCAGGCTGGGCTACGTGGCCGGGATCATGAGCAAATTAAACGAGCCCCAGGAGCTTTTCACCACCGGGGCCTATGTCTGGGCCTTGAAGAGCTACAAGGTGGGCGCCAAATAGCGGCAAATCACAAGCCCGAGCCTCTCGGGGCCTCCGCCAGGCGGAGGCCCCGACCCACCAGGCGCCGGTATCCGGCCGAGCCATTCAGGCGCGGCCATTCACTCTCGTAGCGTTGGAGTCCACCTCCGTCGTTCCTATCCAATCTATGTCGTACCCGGGGAGGCAGCCATGTCTCAAGAGAACGCCGCGCCCACCACTGACATTTTGGACAATCTGATCTCCGCCGTCTATAAGGCGGCCCTGGTTAAAGGCGCCATCGAGCTGGAGGTCTTCGGCAAAGTGGCTGCCGGTCAAACCACCGCCGAAGCCATGGCCCGAACCAACGGCTGGGATTCCCGCTGCACCCGCCTCATGCTGGATGGCCTTTGCTCCCTGAAATTGCTGGCAAAGATGGGAGGCACCTACCGCCTGACGCCGGTGTCGGAGACCTTTCTGGTCCCAGGCCACCTCGGCTACGTCGGTGCTTATACCTTGCACGACATGGCCTGGGAGGCCCGGGGCCGCTACGCGCAGTCGGTACAGACGGGCATCCCGGCCATGGGCGATATGGCCGCGCCGAATCAGTCCTCCTTGTGGGAGATCTTCTCCCAGGTGGGGCTGAATAGGGACTCGCTGTCCCGCTCTGTGGATAGCGCCAGAGAGCTTTGGGAGACCGTCGGCGTGAACAGGAGGACGGTCCCTGGGGCCCGGGTGCTGGACCTGGCCTGCGGCAAAGGGATCAAGACCCTGACCCTGGCCAAGCTGGACCCGGAAGCCACGGTCACGGGGATAGACTGGGAGAATGTGCTGCGCACCACAGCCCAGGTGGCCCAAATATTGGGCGTGTCCGACCGGGTGACGCTGGTGGCCGGTGACATACTCACCGCCGACTTCGGTCAATCGGAATACGACGTGGTCTTTATGGGCAACATCACCCACTACTTCAAGCCCGAGCAGAACGTTTCCCTCTTCTCCCGGGCCCACGCCGCCCTGAGGCCTGGTGGCAGGTTGGTCATCAATGCCCCCATGGTGGACGAGGAAAGATGCACCTCGGAATACCTGTTATACTCCGCCATGTTCGTGGTGGAAAGCCCTGCCGGTGACACTTACACCTTCAGCGAATATCGCCGAATGTTGGAGGCCAGCGGGTTTGAGCGCATTTACCGGTACGAACACCCCTGGGGCCTTCTCAGCGCAAGAAAGTAAAAGTCACCAAGGAGCGCAAGCATGACCGTTGCCGTCAATGTGGTGGTCCCCGAGG
>JACQYG010000080.1 GCA_016208345.1 Chloroflexota bacterium | reverse complement strand
CAGGCCGGGGTGGAGGTGATCATCACCCCAGGGCCTCGCGCGCTTTGGGACACCGGGCGGCAGATCGCCACCCCGGAAGGCGCTCTCTCCGGGCTGCGCTACCGGGGCAGTGACCAACTGCGTTATGTCATATCCGCTATCATGCGCGGCATCGAGATCGGCTTCCGGGGCTTTTTGGTAGTTGACGAAGGGTTGCTCTGGGCCCTCACCGAGCTGAAGAGGCTCGGCGAGATACCGCCCGACGCGGTGTTCAAGGTGTCGATCTTCGCCGGCCACGCCTCCGCCGCTGGCGGAAAGGTGCTGGAGAGCCTGGGGGCCGGGACCTTTAACCCGGTGGCCGATCTCTCCCTGCCTCAACTGGCTTCTATCCGCCAGGCCATCAACATCCCCATGGACATCCACGTCTATTTGTTCGATTCCTTCGGCGGTTTCAACCGGTTCTACGAGACGCCGGAGATGGTCCGCGTCTGCGCCCCCTGCTACTTCAAGATCGAGCCGGGGCCCGGTGTCGGCGGGCTGTACAAGCCCTGGGTCAGTCCGGACAGCCTGGCTTTCATGGCCCGGGAGAAGGTGAAATACGCCCAGACCATCATGGAGCTGGTGCAGTCCAACCTGCCCGAGGCCAGGGTATCCGCTCTGGGAGCAGCGGACCTGGCCATACCGAGGCCATAGACCTAGAAATGCGGCCGAGGACCCCACCGCAGAGAGCGCGGAGTTCGCTGAGATCTTTCCGTTATCTCTGCGCCCTCAGCGGTCTCGGCGGTAAAAACGGCTTTTCGGCTGCGCTTCGAGACGGTCAGGCTTAGGCTGAAAACCCGTGCGCCTTCTTACTGGTGGAGCTTCGCCTCAAACCAACTCTGTTGGGGCGGCAGTTCAACTACCGCCACAACGACCTGAATGCTTCTACATTGTCATTGCGGACTTGGTTGTGCAGCACGTTCTAGTCTTATGTCATGTTCAGCGCAGCGAAGCATCTCGCAGGAAAAGGAAAGATTCTTCGCTGCACTCAGGATGACAGACTCTTGAGGCAGTTACGTCGCTCCGCTCCTCGCAGTGACACTTCATTAATGCGTTTCTTTTAGTGTAAGGATCCTCGTTGAATAGCCCGGGCAGGATGCCTGGGCTATTCATTTTTCTCTAAGAAAAGGAACCTTTTGCGCCGCCCGAGCGTCTATTGGGTGTCCACCAAGAAGATCCGGTGGATGGGGGCTGCTGCCCCCTGAGAAAGTAGCGATATCTTGAGGAGGTCGAAGGATGTTCGCAAGGCTTTTCCGGCGGGCGACGATTCTCGGGCTGGTATCCATCCTGGCCATGCTGACCTTCCTGGTGCAATGCGACTGGGGGCTTAGCCGGGTGAAAGCGCAAGAGGAAGGGGTCCAGCTCACGGTGTACAACCAAAACCTGGCCCTGGTGAAGGACCGCCGCACCCTGTCTTTGAAGAAGGGCGACAACGAGATCAGGTTCACCGATGTGGCCGCCCAGATCGACCCCACCTCTGTCAGCTTTGAGGCACTGAAAGAGCCCCAGGCTGCCAGCGTCCTGGAGCAGAACTTCGAGTACGACCTGGTCAGCACGGCCAAGCTCCTGCAGAAGTACCTGGACCAGAAGATCAGCGTCGTCACCAAAGACGGCACCGCTTACGAAGGCTACCTGCAAAGCACCGCCCAGGACATCATCCTGGCCAGCGAAAAAGAAGCAAGTACCCCAGGCTGCCCTCCGGGCTCATCACCAAGCCCACGTTGGTGTGGATGCTCACCAGTACCAAAGAAGGCCCTCAGTTGGCCGAGGTCACCTATCTGACCGGCGGCGTGAACTGGGTGGCGAACTACGTGGCCGTAGCCGATAAAGATGACAAGAACTTGGCCCTCACGGGCTGGGTGACCATCGACAACAAGAGCGGCGCGGGCTATGAGAACGCCCGGCTCCAGCTCATCGCCGGCGACATCCACCGGGTGACGCCTCCGGCCCAGGCCTTGGACATGGCTGAGGGCAAGCGTGCTGTCCCAGCCGCGGCGCCAGCGCAGTTTGCCGAGCAGCCGTTCTTCGAGTATCACCTTTACACATTGCAACGCCCCACCACTATCAAGAACTACCAGACCAAGCAGATCGAGTTCGTCTCCGCTCCCCAGGTCCCGGTGAACAAGATCTACGTCTACGACGGCGCGCAGTTGGGCCGCCTCGGCTACTACGGCTCACCGCTCCTGGACAAGGGCTATGGCACCGCTATTAACAAAAAGGTGGTGGTGATGCTGGAGCTCAAGAACGCCAAGGACAAGGGCCTGGGGATACCGCTGCCCAAGGGGACGATGCGGGTCTACAAGAAGGATGACCAGGGGGGTTCGCAGTTCATAGGCGAGGACGCCATTGACCATACCCCCAAAGATGAGAAGATGATGCTGTACCTGGGCGACGCCTTTGACATCGTGGGCGAGCGCAAGCAGACCGATTTCAAGAGGATCAGTGACCGGGTCTACGAGGAGAGCTTCGAGATCAAGGTGTGCAACCACAAGGATGCCCCGGTAGAGGTGCGGGTGGTGGAGCATCTGTACCGGTGGAGCGACTGGGAGATCGTCAAGACCAGCATTGATTATGTCAAGACCGACTCCCGGACCATCGAATACCGCCTGCCAGTGGCGAAGGATGGGGAGGCCACCGTCACGTACACGGTCAGGTACAAGTGGTAACCCGGAGGGTCTGACCGCGTAGGCCGCCTTG
>JACQYG010000318.1 GCA_016208345.1 Chloroflexota bacterium | reverse complement strand
ATGGCGGTTAGGGGTTCTATTTGCTTGGTTTTAATTTTTAAGCCGTAACCCCCAACCCTTATGACGCCACCGCCTGGAGCGTATCTGATGGCATTGGAGATCAGGTTGGTCAGCACCTGGGAGATGCGGTCTCTATCAGCCAGGACGGTGGGCAGGTCCTCCGGCAGAGAGTCCTCCAGCGTGTGGAGCTTCACCTGGCCAGCAAAGGAATCGACCGCCTGGCGGGCTGTTTCCGCCAGATCCAGGGCTTCCTTGCAGTACTCCTGTTTTCCTGACTCCATGCGCTGGATGTCCAGGAACTCGTTGATCAGCCCCGAGAGACGTTTGGCCTCCTTGTAGATGATCTCCGTGTACAGGCGAATCTTGTCTTGGGGGTATTTATGGGTCAACAAGAGCTCAGCAAAGCCCAGGACGCTGGCCATGGGGGTGCGGAGCTCGTGGGAGACCACGGAGATCAGATTATCCTTCATCTCTTCGATCTCTTTTTCCCGGGATATGTCGCGAAAGACCCCTACCGTCCCCATGGGCTTGCCCTCTGCATCCAGGATCGGTGCAACGCTTATGGCCACCGGGATGCGCTGGCCATTGGCCTTCACCAGGCTGTAGTCTGTAGCGTAGAAGGGCTGGCGGGTACGCAGGGCGATGACCGCAGGATAACGCTCTTCGGTGATCGGTTTTCCTTTGTCATCGGCAATTTGCATGGCCTGGGCGAAGATCATCCCCCTGATTTCCCCGGCGGTAAACCCGGTGAGCCGCTGGGCGGCTGGGTTCCAGGTCACGATCCGCCGGTCCAGGTCCGTGACGAAGACGCCGTCACCGATGCTGGCCAGTACGGTCTCCAGGCGGCTCTTCTCCTGGGAGATCTCCTGGGCCAACTCCTGGGCCCTGGCCTCGATCTGGGAGTAGAGCTGGGAGTTCTTGACGGCAGTGGCCGCCTGACTAGCGAAGGCCTGCCAGACCGAGGCCGCCTCCCGGGTGCAGGCGTCGGGCTGGTCGAAATACACGTTAAGGGCGCCCAGGGCCCTGTCGCCGTAGAGAAGTGGGAACGCCGCCGAGCTGCGGTACCCTCGCTTGAGGGCCTCCTCTCGCCAGGGCGCGAACTCGGGATCGGACTCGATGTACCTCTGAAGGACCGGTTCTTTGGTCTTGATGGCCCTGCCGGTGGGGCCTTGTCCGTGGGGCGAATCGTTCCAGGTCACGCTGATCTTGGAAAGGTATCCCTCCTCGAAGCCCTCGCTGGCCACCGGCATGACCTGATAGCTCCCCTCGGCGACCAGCCCCACCCAGGCCATCTTGGCGCCCATGATTTCCAGGGCCACCCGGCAGATCTCCTCCAGGGTGGCCTTCAGGTCCAGGTTCTTGCTCAAGGCCTGGGAGGCGGAGTGGAGGGCCGCCAGGGTGCGTACCTTCTGCTCCAGGTCGGCCTGTTGCATTTTCAGGGAAGCGGCCATCTGGTTGAAGGCTTGGCCCAACTCTCCGATCTCGTCGCCGGAGGACACTGCCACGGTGGAGGTCAGGTCACCGGAAGCCAGTCTCCGCGACGCCTGGGCCAGTTGGCCGATGGGGTCCGAGACGGCCTTCGCTGCCACCCACCCCAGTGCCAGGGCCGCCAGCACACAAAAGGCGAAGATGCCCCGGAGCCGGCTGGCCAACTCCTCCGCCGGCTCGTAGGCCTCGGCGACGGGGACGGCCACCACCACCCCCCACCCCAGGCCTTTCACGGTGGAGTAAGCGCCTAGCTGCTTCTCTTTCCCTTCGGGGCTAGAGTACTCCATGGCGCCGTCTCTGCCTGCCAGGGCCTCTTGCACCACCGGCACGGAGCGGTAGTCCACTTGCTGGGCGACGAGCTCCTGCTCCGGGTGGCTGGCCAGCTTCCCCTTCCCATCCACCGCATAGACTACCCCCTTCTCGCCGAGCTTGACCCGGTTCAAAAGGTCGCCTATTCCCTGTAGCGAAAGGGCGCCCACCAATACCCCGCTGATGGCGCCATCATCGTCCAACACCGGGACGGCAATGGAGATCACCGGGCGCTGGGCAGCCACGGAGACGTAGACGCCCGAAACGTACCAGTTCCTGGTCCTCGTGACCTCTTGGAAGAAATCCCTGAAGGAGAAATCCTGACCCACGGTCTCGGCGTAAGGAACCCTGGCCCTTATGTATCCCTTTGAGTCCTGGACAAAAATGTAGTCGAACTGTTGGAAGTTGCCGAGGAAGTTCTCCATGACCTTGGTTGCCTCGGGCCAGTTCTGGACGATTATCTCCTGGCGGAGCTTGGGTCGGGTAGACGCTTCCAGCATGATCGTGCGGGCATCGAGGACGTATTGCTCCAGCAACTGGGCCGCCATCCGGGCCATAGCCTGATTGCTCTCGAAGACCTGCTTCTTGATCGCCGCCCGGCTGTTCATCCCGGCCATATATCCCAGGGTGGCCAGGGGTATCGCCACCAGCAACATAAACACCAGGGACACCTTGACCCTCAAGCTCACACTCTTTAGCATTTGCGCCATCTCCTCGTCTGGAACGGTGGGCCGGGCGGTTTTTCCTTGCCTGGGTAGCGGCCCGACCGGGTTTGGTTCCGTCAGGAGTTGTACTCCTGACGTGTCCTTGCATCCCCACTCCATTGGTTCCTGTACTCTAGTTCCGTCAGGAGTTGTATCCGGCTGGGCTTGGAGTGCAACTCCTCGTCACCTAAACAATCTCTTCCTGTACTTGGTTCCGTCAGGAGTTGTACTCCTGACGTGTCCTGACGTCCTTGCATCACCACTCCAGCAAGTCAATCTCTATCACCGTGTTGTCACCTGACAGGTAGTTGCGTGCGCTGGAATAGCGCCAGTGTTCAGGCCTATTCACCAGTTCCTTGCGTACCGGGTTCTCGTGCAGGTACGCAATCTTCTGGCGGGCGAAGTCCGCAGAATAAATGGCTTCAGGGTGGAAGCCTTCTTGCCAGACGCGATACTCGGCCTTGGTGCGATTCGGTGCTTGTTGCGCAAATATGCGCAAGAAGATTCGCTGGTTGTCCTTCTGCAGTTCAGCGGAGATTCTTTGGGAGGTGTGTCGCTTGAAGTCACGCATGATGTTAGAGAGATTCACGTTCTCATCGGGGTAAAGGACAAGGTGCAGGTGTGTAGGCATGATTACGAAGGCGTTGACTTGCACGCCTTTGTTCGTGCGCATGAACTTGAGGCTGTCAACGACGATGTCAAAGTATGGCCTGGAAACAAAGACGGGCAGCCAATCTACAATTGTAGAGGTGACGAAGTAGGCGTAGTGTGCCTGATCAAAGACGCGGTAACCGCGTGGCATTGGAGCCTCTTTTGTGTGTTGGTTCGATTATTGATTTCGTTGCTGGTTCCGTCAGGAGTTGTACATTGGTTTCGTCAGGAGTTGCACTCCTGACGCCATCTGGGTCGGCTGCTCGGCATCTAAAGCTCGGAGTGCAACTCCTCGCCATCTATTTCGTTGCTGGTTCCGTCAGGAGTTGTTTATTGGTTCCGTCAGGAGTTGCACTCCTGACGCCAACTGGGCTCGGAGTGCAACTCCTCGCCATCTAAACGCTACTCATAGTAGCCATAGCGTCAGGCGATCGCCGGGCTAGGCCGCTGCGCCAGTTTCTTTAACTAGTGAAGAAACCACTTTGACAAAGGCGGCGACCACCGTGGGATCGAAGTGGGTGCCCGCGCCCCGCTGGAGCTCCTGAATTGCGGTCTCCACCGGCATGGCGGGGCGGTAGGGCCTGTCGCTGGTCATAGCGTCAAAGGCATCGGCCACGGCCACGATGCGGCCCTCCAGGGGTATCT
>JACQYG010000317.1 GCA_016208345.1 Chloroflexota bacterium | reverse complement strand
GGCCAAAGAGAGCGGCTCCTGGCTGAGCGTGAGCATGACCTCCATTTACTACTCCCTCAACAAGCTGAAGAGAGAGGGCATGATCATCGAGACCGTGCATCGGAGCGAAGGAACCCCGGAACGCTCGGGTTACCATCTCACCGAACAAGGTAGAGCGCAGTTCTACGCCCTCACGGAGCAGCTATTGGCCTCTCCGGAGCGGCCCTACTTCGATTTTGACCTGGCGGTGTTCTTCATCAACCGGCTGCCGAAGGAAAAGGCAGTGGCTATGATCGATCGGCGCCAGAGGTTCCTGGATGAATGGGAGGCCTCCTTGCGGGAGGAGTGGGAGCAGGAAAGGGACAGGGTCCAGGCCTCGCCCCGCCTGGCGATCATCGAGCACGGGCTCCACTACGTGGCCGCAGAGAAGGCCTGGCTGAAGGAATTCGCCGGCGAGGTGCAAGGGGAGCTGCTGACCAAAGAGAAGGCGCAGAAGGCCGGATTGATGACGCTCTTCGGCGACCTGCGCAATCTGTCGTTGCCGGACGTCTTGAAGCTGATCTCTTCTGGGAGGCTTTCTGGCACGTTAATCGTCAGCGATTATGCCGATGAAGTCAAGGTGGCTTTCGACCAGGGCTCTCCGGTTCGCGTGTCATGCAGCGAGAGCTTGAAACAGAAGGTGGCCAAGGGTTCTAAGGAGGAGAAACCAGGGCCGGAGGTCTCGGAGCTGTCGGCCATATGCGAGGCGTTTTCCTGGCCGGCGGGCTACTTCGCCTTCGATCAAAGCCCTGCGGCTCAGATAACCGGTGCGCCCATCTCCTTGAGCGTAGAGCAGATCATCCTGGAGGGCACCAGAAGGGTAGATAGTTGGAGCGCCGTGGAGAGGCTGGTCCCCTCGCTAGAAACGGTCTTCGAGCCCCGTTACGATGCTGCCTACAAGCCCAACCTGCGCTTTGACGAGATAGAGAAGAGGGTCCTGATGGCCGTAGATGGGGTGAAGGACGCGCACCTCCTGGCCCTGGAACTGGGGCTCAGCGAGTTTCAGATCTGCAAGTCTTTGTTCTCGTTGTTCTCAGTTGGGTTACTGCGAACCGTTGATCAGGACAAGGTCAGGGTGCGACGAATGCTTTGCCAGATGGCGGAGGCCCTCTATCAGGCCGTGGTGATCCTGGCCGGAGCCAAAGAGGCCAAGGCTCTGGAGGAGGAGATCAGCGCTTCAGGCGCCAGCAAACCCCTCTGTTTCCGCCAGGGTAAGCTGCACGACGCCAGTGATCCTCAGTTAGAGATCGGCCGCCTGGTGGAGTTGTATAAGGAGTTTCTGTCCTTGGTATTGAAGGCCATAGGAGCGCGCCTGGGCTCGAATTTTGCCCAACAATCGTACGAGCGGATCTTGCGGCAATTGGCGCCCGAGTTGCAGGATACTGCCTCGCGTTACAATTTCCACCGCCTGGCAGCCAGGAAGGGCAACCTGGTGCCTCACCAGGAGAAGGGGTAGCCACCACGTATGTTAGAAACCATTCAGTCGTTCTTTCTCCGGAACCTGGTGCCGGTCTTTTTCGTCTACGGGCTCAGTTTCCTCATCATGTTTGCGGCCATCGTGACCCGGGGCCGGGAGAGCGCGCGCTTTGGCCTGATGCGAAGCTTCACCTTCCTGGCCGGGTTCGGCCTGCTCCATGGGCTCACCGAATGGACCGACATGGTCCGGCTTCTGGTGATGTCGCCGAGACCCCTGGTGGTGGGGCTGGCGGTGCTGAAGCTGGGACTCCTGGTGGGATCGTTTCAGTCCCTCTTGTACTTCGCTTTTGAGGTGCTGACCTCCGCCAGGAGCGAGGAGCGGCGGCGATGGCAGGTCTATGTGTCGCCGCTATTGGCCATCGCCTATGTGGCGATCGTCTACTATGCACTTAAGGACATTGGGCTGGGGGAATTAGCTGCCCGGTATGCCCTGGGCTTCTCCGGCGCCGGCCTGGCCTGCGTGGCCTTCGCCAACCTGTCCCACAAGTTCGGTCTCCTTGGGTTTGAGCAGCCCAGGCGCCATGCGCTTTTCGTAGCCTTTGTCTTTGGCACATATGCCATCTTCGCCGGGCTCATGTTCGTTCCCTCGGGCCAGCCAGTGTTGGTCCTGGGCGTGCCGGTCCAGATCTTCCGGGCGGCCTGCGCCATCCTCATTGCTGTCTTCGTGGCCCGCCTGCTCATCTTCTTCAGGCGCTAACTCACCGAAGAGATTGAAAAAATAGACTCAATTCTGTGCCATAGGTATTGACATTTGTGCTAAAATTTGCTATATTAAACGATGTTATATTCCAGCTTTTTTCGAGGCGTTGCCTCTCGTTTTCTTCAACGACCTAACTCCGGGCCTCTGAGGCAGAGTGCAAGAAGTATGAAGGAGGTGATGACCAGGCTGAAGGAACAAGGGGTAGCCCCGGAGCTTGTGATGGTGGCCACTAGCGCCGTGGAAAGAGAATTCAGAGAGATAAACCGGCGCACCCAGGTTGGCGCCAGGTGGACAGATGAAGGTGTGGCAAGCGTTGCCAGGCTTCTGGAGGAGGCGAGGCTAAATGGAACCAGGCTCGAATTCTAAAGCCAGGTATCTTGACATCTTGGGGGGTGATATACTACCGGCTGAGGGAGGTTCCGTGGGGAAACCCCTACGGGCTCGCGCGGGAAATGTCAGCTCTTTGACATGCTACCAATTTTTGCACAAACCGGAGGTGAAAGTCATGCCGGTGAAAGTCATGCCGAAAGGGAGAGGCCTTCTTTTTCTTGCAGTGGTTCTTTTACTTGTGGCCGGTTCTATCCTGGCAAGCTGTGCCGGCCCCCCGGGTGAGCGAGGCCCTGCCGGCTCCCCGGGTGAGCGAGGCCCTGCCGGCCCCCCGGGCATAGGAATTATTGCCCCCTTCCAGAAAGCCTCTGCCCCTGAGCCGACTGTGGAGGCAATGTATATCAAGAACTCGCCTGCGCTTGATGGCGTTGTTGATGAGGTATGGAAACAGGCGAAAGCGCTCACTGTGCTGGTGAAGGGGAACTTCGTCACCGGTAAGTCAACCACTGGGCAAAGCGTAACCTTGAAGTTCCTGTACACTAATGAGGACATTTATATGCTGGCTCAGTGGCCCGATCCCACCTGGAGTTGGTCGAGGAGCGGGTGGCTGTGGGATGCTGCCACCCGGTCTTGGAGCACTCTCAAGGAGAACTCCGAGGATCGTATCGGAGTTCTGTGGGACATAAATGTGCCCAACTTTGATACCGGGGGATGCGCTACCAAGTGTCATGCGGTGGTAGGTAAGGTTCAGAAGCCCGCAACTCACCCGATTGACGATGCTCATGCTGTATGCGCTACCTGCCATGGCACAAATCTTACTTCTTCGGAGGATGGGGCCTACTACTCAACCCCTGGAATCAAGGCAGACAGTTGGCACATGAAAGCAGCGAGGACGGTGCCTCTGGGATACAGTGACGATAAGTATGTCAGCTATGTTCCGGTGGATGCCAATGGCTTCCCCACTGCCAATAAGCCGGATGGCGGACGCTATGCAGACAGTGGTGCAGGATTCGAGTATCGTAACAGAAATGCTGCCAAGACAGCGCCCCTTTATATAGAGACGAACCCAAACAATTACGCTGATGCCATGGTAATTACCCAGTCTGAGATAGCCCTGGGCGAAGCTGTTCCAGTAGCAGGTCTTAGTGCTGAGCAGATTGATGCTTATTGGGCGAAGTATGCAGCCATTACCGTGCCGTCTGGTGCTTCTCCAGTTGTGGTGCCGGAGCGGATTTTGAAGGACATGACTGTTGAGCTTGTCCCAGGTAAGGTAAAGGGCAGCAGGGCTGATGTCCTAGAAGTCGCCAGATGGAGCGACGGGACATGGACTGCCGAGTTTGCTCGCAAACTCGTCACTGGCCACGACGATGACGTGCAGTTCAGCGACTTCTCAAAAGTTTACCTCTTTGATGTCGCTCTTATGGATAACACAGGGGGAGAAGGGCATTCTTTCCACGTAGGCACACCGCTGCATCTAGTCTTTGTCCCGCCAACCAGATAGACGAGCGGGCATTCTTTGACAGAGCGCCTAGGCTAACGGCAGAAGGCAAGCTGGCGAAAATGGCTGGCTGTATTGACCTTGGTGCGAATGTTTGCTATACTAAATTATGCAATATCCCGACTTGTCCGGCTGGCATTGCCTCCTATCTTCTCCAACGACTTAACTCCGGGCTTCTGAGGCAGAGTACAAGAAGCGTAAAAATTAATTTCAGGAGGTCGTATGAAAGTGCATAGCACTCTCAGAAAGCCAGTTGTCCTCCTCGGTCTCACCATTATCCTCCTGGCAATCCTGTACGCCCTGGTGGGCTGTGACCTCGCGCCGAAGCCCACGGCCACTGCGGTCCCGCCCACCAAACCACCGGCTACTGCTACCCCCGCGCCGCCTCAGGCCACGCCCACCCCGGCGGTGAAGCCCCCTTTGGGCACACTGGAGATGGTAGCCGTCCCGGGCCGGGCTGACGTGACCCACGCCATCACCGCCACCTTGCCCGGTACCACTGTTACCGTAGCCATGTACACCTCCGGCCTGACCAACGTGTCGGTGGGCGTACCGGTAGCCCTCAAGGCTGGCGCTGAGGACCCCAAGGGCGCTCCGGCCAAGAAGTTCTCCTGGACGCTCTGGGCCCCTTCCAACTCCAAGGCTGCCCTTAGCGCTAAGGACACGGAAGTGGTCAAGTTCACCCCGGACGTCGTGGGCACCTACAAGGTGGACGTGACCGTCAGCAACGATGCCGGCAGTGCCCCAGCGAAGGCCGTGGTCGTCAATGCTGGCACCTACATCGGCGTGGAGAAGGGTAAGTGCGCTACCTGCCACAAGGATAAGGTTGAGGAATGGGCCAAGACCGGCCACGCCCGCATGTTTACCAGTTCGATCAGCGGCGGTGCCGATCCCAAGACCAGCCACTACTCCGAGCGCTGCGTCCGCTGCCATACCACTGGCTACTACATCGGCGTTGAAAATGGTGGCTTCGCCGACGTGCAGAAGAAGACCGGCTGGAAATTCCCCGCCCTCACGGATATCCAGACCAAGGGCAAGGCCATGTGGGACGCCGTTCCGGCCGACC
Organism: Chloroflexota bacterium; assembly: GCA_016208345.1. Lineage (GTDB taxonomy): Bacteria > Chloroflexota > DTOL01 > DTOL01 > JACQYG01 > JACQYG01. The sequence goes on along the minus strand of JACQYG010000317.1, from coordinate 919 downwards.
TGAAGGCACTAGCCAACATCCAGTGCGAGGTTTGCCACGGCCCGGCCAAGGAGCATGCCACCACAGGCGTCAAGGTCATGGCTGCCAGCCTGGATAACGGCGTCTGTAATCAGTGCCACGACGGCGGTGGCCACCACGTCAAGGGCACCGAATGGCGCTACTCCAAGCACGGTGAGGAGGCCTCCACCGCCTGGGCCTATGCTAGTGGACCCGGCCGCACCCCTTGCGTCCGCTGCCATAGCGGCGAGGGCTATGCCTCCTTCATCGAGAACCCCAAGGAGCCCGCTACCTGGAAGTTTGCGAAGGAAATGGTCACCTGCGCCACCTGCCACGATCCGCACTCCGACAAGAACCCGTGGCAACTGCGCATCGCCGGCAAGCCCGTGGAAGTGACCTTTGACGCCCCCAATGCCGGCCTCTCCGCCACCTGCATGGAGTGCCATAACGACCGCCAGGTCACTGCCGATGCCGCCAAAGGCAGCTATCCGCACTACAGCAGCGCGGCCGAGCTGGTCTACAGTAACGACGGCATTGACTACGGCCAGACCCTGGTCAACTCGCCTCACGGCATGGTCGTGGGCGTCGCGCCCATCCAGAACAAGGCCGTCACCACCACGGTGCAGTACCTCTTCAGCTCGCCTGAGGATAAGAAGGGTAACGTCCCCGGCCCCTGCGTGACCTGCCACATGTGGCCCACCCTGGCCGATGCCAAGGATCCCAACCGCTTCAAGGTGGGCGAGCACACCTTCGGCCTGGTCAGCCCAGATGGCAAGTTCCAGTATACTGAGCCCTGCCAGGCCTGCCACGCTGGCATCAAGACCTTCAACATACTGGCCAAGGCTGACTACGACGGCAACGGCAAGGTGGAAGGCGTGCAAGACGAAGTTGCTGGCTTGCTCAAGGTGCTGAAGAAGGCCAT
>JACQYG010000316.1 GCA_016208345.1 Chloroflexota bacterium | reverse complement strand
TTCCGCGGCGAGCCGGTGACCATGATCCTGTACGGCGTGGCCCTGTGTGGCATCGGCCAGTTGACCCTCACCGGCAACAACATCTCCATGGACGCCTTCGGGCCCATCGTCGACAACGCCAACGGCATCGGTGAGATGGTAAGGCTGGAGCCCAAGGCCCGGCAGATCATGGCCGACCTGGATGCGGTGGGCAACACCACCAAGGCCATCACCAAAGGTATTGCCATCGGCTCCGCGGTGATCGCCGCGGTTTCGCTTTTCGGCGCCTACGGCGATACGGTGCTCGTCGAGCTGACGAAACTGGGACTGTTGGCGCCAGAGGCGTTCCTGATCAACATAGCCAACCCCGACGTCTTCATCGGCATGCTCATCGGCGGCGCCATACCCTTCCTATTCAGCTCGCTGACCATTCGAGCGGTAGGCCGTTCCGCCTATCTCATCGTCAATGAGGTACGGCGACAGTTTCGCATCCCGGGCCTGATAGAGGGGAGGGTCAAGCCCGACTACGGCCGGGCGGTTTCCATCTGCACCGCCGCGGCCCAGAAGGAACTGCTGGGAGTGGGGGCCCTGGCGGTGCTTTCGCCACTCATCGTGGGCTTTCTACTCCACGAGGCGGCCCTGGGCGGCTTCCTGGCCGGGGTGATCCTCTCCGGCCAGCTCATGGCGGTGTTCATGGCCAACGCCGGCGGCGCCTGGGACAACGCCAAGAAGACCATCGAGGATGGCTTGTACGGCGGCAAGGGCTCCGACGCTCACAAGGCTTCAGTGGTGGGCGATATCGTGGGTGACCCCCTGAAGGACACCTCGGGCCCCGCCTTGAACCCCATGATCAAGGTGATCAACCTGGTCTCGTTGCTGGTGGTGCCTTTGATCGTGCAGCAGCGCGGGCAGGTCAGCCTGGGCATCGGCCTGACCATGGCCGGGGCCCTGGGCCTGGTGGGCGCTGCTCTCTGGTATAGCAAGAAGGAGAGCTTTGGCGGCGCGGGGGAAAAGGCCCTGGGGCAGGCGGCCATGGCAGCCGCAGGCGAGGCGAGCGCTGATCCAGTGGAAGGGAAATCATAATCCCGGCAACCTGCTTGGCGATCAGATCTGCTCACCATGAGACGTTCCCCTCGAGGTAACCCGTGAGCGCATTGCAAGCCGTCGTCCTGGGGCTGGTTCAGGGCCTCACCGAGTTCATCCCCGTCTCAAGCTCGGCCCACCTCATAATCGTCCCGTGGCTCCTGGGCTGGCCCGACCCCGGCCTGACCTTCGACGTGGCCCTGCACCTGGGCACGCTGGCGGCCTTGCTCGCCTATTTCTGGGGTGACTGGGTGAACCTCCTGGCTGGGTTCCTGGAAAGCCTTGCCGGTCGAGGCCGGGTGCGCCATCAGAGTCAGAGGCTTCTATGGTTCATCATCGTCGGGTCGGTACCAGGCGGCATCGCCGGGGTCCTGGGCGACAAGTACATCGAACGCTTCTTTCACCAGCCGGGCTCCACCCATCAGGCCACCCCCATGCTGGCCATCGCCGGGCTCGTGGCCGCCCTGGGATTGGCCCTCTGGGCCGGTGAGCGCTATGCAAGGCACCGCCGCCCCCTGGCCGATCTGACCTGGAAGGATACCGTGCTCATCGGCCTGGCCCAGGCCCTGGCCCTCCTGCCCGGCGTCTCCAGGTCAGGAAGCACCATCACCGCCGGCCTCCTGCTGGGGCTCAGGCGGGAGGCCGCGGCGCGCTTCTCCTTCCTCCTGGCCACGCCCATCGTGGCCGGGGCAGGGCTAAAGAAGCTGCTGGATGTCATCAGGGACGGCTCATCAGCCCCTCCCGCGCTGGCCACGGCGGTGGGATTCCTGGTGGCTGCGGCCTCCGGCTACCTGTGCATTAAGTATCTCCTACTCTACCTGCAACGCCGCACCGTCTACGTCTTCGTGTACTACCGGCTGGCCCTGGGAGCATTACTGATCGTATTATCCCTCGCTTTGCTAATAGAATAATGAACCGCCAAAGCCGATCCGTCAGTATCGCCTTGGCTTCGCTGCCGGTTCTGCTCGCGGCCAGCTGTGGCAAGGCACCGGCCACGCCACCGGGCCCTTTCGTCATCCGCGTCGCCGCGCCCATGACCGCCGCCTCTCTCGTCCAGGCCTTGGCCGCTTCCTACCGCGAGCTGCACTCCAACACGACCTTACAGTTCCAGCCCGCCGAGGAACTCGCAGCCGCCAACGCGGTGCGAAATGGGGCTGCTGACCTGGCCCTCTGCGCGGCGGAGCCACGGCCACAGGATCCGCAACTGGAAGTGCAGCCACTGGCCAGGCAACCCATAGCGGTGATCGTGAACCGGCTGAATCAGGTGAATGTCTTGACCACCGACCAGCTCCGAGGGCTCTTCACCGGCCGGATCACCGATTGGCAGGCCCTTGGGACCGAGAGTGGGCCGGTCACCGTCGTCAGCCGAGAGGACGGGGCACCCACCAGGACAGCCTTCGAGGGAGCGCTCCTGAGTGATGGCTCCCGGGTCACCAGGAATGCCCGTGTCTTTTCTTCAGAGGAGGCGGTGTCAAAAGAGGTGAGCACCCGGAAAGGCATGGTGGGTTACGTGCTCTCAAACTATCTAGGTAGCGAGGTAAAGGCGCTCCTGGTGGATGGCCAGGCCCCCGAGGTCCAGGGTGTGCTAGACGGACGATACAGGCTCTACCGAACGCTATTCCTGGTGCGCCCGGCGGCCCAGAGCGGGTCAACGCAGGACTTCATAGATTACCTCCTTGACAGTAGCGGTCGGAGGGTGCTGGCCGCCAGCGGCTATGCTCCGGTGAATGAGGGGAGGTGAGGCGGCGGGTACGATACCTACCCTTTGCTTAATTAGTAAAAATCGAACCGCCCCCAGGCCCTCAAGGCATCCGGCCATGGGGGCGCAGGTAGATTCGGCCGCGATCCATTACTCCGTTAAGAAAGGATTGTAGCGCCGCTCCTGGCCGATAGTGGTCTGGGGGCCGTGGCCGGTGTAGGCCAC
>JACQYG010000332.1 GCA_016208345.1 Chloroflexota bacterium | reverse complement strand
TGGGCCTCACCGCCGCCGGGCGGGTGGGGCTCTTCATGGGTGCCTGGACGTTGGCCCAGGCCTTGGCCAACGGCCTCTCGGCCCTGGGCGGCGGGCTGATCCACGACCTGGGGCTGGCTGTGGCCGGGCAGGAGGGCCTGGCCTACGCCGCCGTCTTCGGCGTGGAGGCGGGCGGGCTGGGGCTAACCACGCTCCTGCTGGCACGCCTCAGCGTGGCCGAGTTTCGAGCCGAGGCGGCCGGCGTAACGGTGGTCTGAAGGCAAGCGCTGAGATTCTATGGATTAAGGATGACCCCGACAAGAAATCGGGTACGGGGCGGTGGGGTGGCCTGGGTGGTCAAGGAGGTGAGGAGGGGTGAACAAGAGAGACCTGGGCTTCCTGGTAAGCTTGCTCTTGCTCCTCTCGGCCGCCGTCACGGCCGGCGCCGGACTCCTGTCGGAGGCCTTGGACCTGAACGAGTTCGTCTACCACAAGTACTCTGGCTTTCTCACGGCCGGGCTGGCCATCGTCCATGTCTACATCAGGTGGCCCCGACTGCTGGCCTATTTTCGGGGGCGGGGGGCGGTGCTTCAGCCGGCCGGAAAGGTGGGGATGAGGTCCCCGGCGCCGGGAGGCGGTCCCTTGAGCCGACGGGGGTTGCTGGGCCTGGCCCTGGGAGCAGTTGGGGGGTTCCTCCTCGGTCGGGTGACGGGACTGGAGAAGGCGACGCCCCTGGCCCCTGGCGCAGACATCGGAGAGGTGTACCACCAGTGGAGCAAGCCCGGCCTCCAGGATATCCTGGGTACCGTCTTGCACTGGGGGCGGCAACCTGCTCAGTATAAGGAATACGCCCGGGCCCAGGTGATCCCCCTGCCCCCGGCCCGGGGATCCCGGGGCCTGAGCCTGGAGGAGGCCATCGAGCGGCGGCGGTCGGCGCGGGACTACTCGGGAGAGCCCATGACCCTGGAGGAGCTGTCCCGGCTGCTCTATTACACCTGTGGCATCAACGAGGAGCGCTGGGGCCAAGGGCTGCGGGCGGCACCCTCGGCCGGGGCCCTTTACCCCATCGAGGTCTATCCTGTGGTGCATCGCGTGGTCGACCTGGCCCCGGGGCTCTACCATTACAGCTACCCCAACCACGCCCTGGAGCGGCTGAAGGAGGGAGACTACCGCCTGTCCATGGTCCGCCATGGGGTGGGGCAGGAGTTCCTGGGCTGGGCCAACGTGGTATTGGTCCTGGCCGCCATCTTCCAACGCACCCGCTGGAAGTATCAGGAGCGGACCTATCGCTACGTCCTGCTGGAGGCCGGCCACATCGGTCAGAACGCCTATCTGGCGGCTACGTCCATGGGCTTGGGGGCCTGCGCCGTGGGGGCCTTCTTCGACGATGACCTCAACCGGCTCTTGGAGGTGGACGGCACTCAAGAAGCGGTGATCTATCTCCTGGCAGTGGGAAAAAAGGCCTAATCCTTTACTAGTAAGGGAATAGAAGAGGAGGGGCTGCGCATGAGAATCACCGTGCCTTACGTGGGGCATCTTTGGGTAGCTCTGCGCGCCCTGGCCGCTCGAAGCGGCCTGGAGATGGTGGAGCCGCCACGCCCTAGCCAGCACACGGTCTCACTGGGGGTGCGCTACTCCCCGGAGTGGATGTGCTTCCCGTTCAAGGTGGTCCTGGGCAGCTTCATCGAGGCCATCGAGCGGGGGGCCGACACGATTGTCATGGCCGAGGGCCCCCAGCTCTGCCGCCTGGGCTACTATGCCCGGCTCCACGAGCAGATCCTCCACGACCTTGGCTACACCCACGTCCGGGTGCTGACCTTCAACTGGCAAGAGGAGCAGATCCTGGGCTTCGCCCGGTTCCTGCGGTCTATCCTGGGGAAAGAGAGGTCCTGGAAGGAGATCATCGGCCACCTCAAACACGGCCTGGAGCAACTGGTGCTCATGGAGGATGTGGAGAAACGGGTGCACTACCTCCGGCCCCGGGCCCGGGATTGGCGGGAGGTGAACCGCATCTGGCAGTCGGTCGAGCCCCGCATCTCGGCCGCCCTCACCGGCCAAGAGCTGAGGGAGGTGCGCCGCCAGCTCTTCGCCGAGCTGGAGGCGGTGGACCTGGACCCCCATGCCGTTCCCCTCAAGGTCGGCTTCCTGGGGGAGTTCATCCTGGTCATTGACCCCTTCTTCAACCTCGACCTGGAAGACGAGCTGGGCCGGCGGGGAGTTGAGATAGTGCGTTCTTCCTGGATCGCCGGGTGGGCCAAGATCTGGCTCTTCATGGAGATGCTGGGCCTCAGCCATGGCCAGGAGATCAAGAAAGCAGCCCATCCCTACCTGAAGCGGGACGTGAGCGGGGAGGGGCTCCAGACCATCGGCGAGACGGTCCTCCACGCCCAGGAAGGCTTTCACGGTATCATTCACATCCAACCGTTCACCTGTCTGCCGGAGATTATGGCCCAGAACATCTTGCCTCGGGTGCTGCGAGACCACGACATCCCGGTTCTGGAGATCATCATCGACGAGCAGACGGCCAAGACCGGTCTCATTACCCGCCTGGAGGCCTTCGTGGACCTCATGCAACGCCGCCGAAGTCGCGAGGCTCTGGTCGCCAGGCGCGATTTATGAGGACTCAGGGACGATGATCCGCATAGGTATCCCGCAAGCTCTTCTTTACTATCAGTACTACCCGATGTGGCAGGCCTTCTTTCGGGCCCTGGGTGCCGAGGTGGTTGTCTCTCCGCCCACCGCCCGGCCCACGGTGGAGGCCGGCCTGGCACGGATGGTAGCCGAGACCTGCCTGCCGGTGAAGGTTTATGGCGGCCACGTGTGTCATCTTCGGGAGCTTGGCGTGGACTGCGTCTTTATTCCGGCCATCCGGGCCACCGAGCCGGGCCTCTTCAACTGCAGCAAGTTCCTGGGTCTGCCCGACCTGATCCGGGCTACGGTGGAAGACTCTCCCCCCCTGTTGGAGATCGACATCGACGTGGGGCAAGGCCGGGGAGCCCTGCAGCGGGCCATCTACCACCTGGGGCGGCCCTTTACCTGGAATCCGCTGCAAATCCGGAAGGCGGCCCTGGTCGCCTGGGAGGCCCACCTGGGCTACCAGGCTCTCATGCGGGAGA
>JACQYG010000331.1 GCA_016208345.1 Chloroflexota bacterium | reverse complement strand
GTAGACGTGGCGTAGGGATGTCTCCATGGGGATGATCTTGATACCGCTTTGGGCACGGTGACGTAGGAGTATCTGGGTGATGCGGGCGAAGCCAGCGGTTTCAGCTACGCCGTTGATTGGGTAGCAATATAGCCAGGCCAGGGTGGCACCCCCCACCTCCCAGTTGCCGAAGTGACACGATATGATAATGGCCCCCCGCCCTCGCCTGAGCGCTTCCTCCAGGTTCTCCTGTCCGGTGATTGCCATGTTTCTCTGGACATCGCTGGCCGAGAGCTCGGCGAAGCGCAATACCTCCAGCACGTTTCTGACGTAGTTGCGAAAGGTGGAGCGGGCGGTGCGCGCCACCAGGGGGTCGCTCGGGTGCCGACGCATGATGCGGGCGCAATTGTGTTTCACGGCCTTGCGGCGCCTGGGCCAGGCCAAATATATGGCGTTGCCGAGGACCTCCGATATGCGCCGCTCCACAGGGCGGGGGGTGACTCTGGCCAGGAGTGTGCCCGTGCGATAAAGCGAGTATAAGGCCAGACTTATACCGCTATCACGATATTTGGCCAGACGATTGGTAAGTATCATTTTCTCGTAATGGGGACAGGCTGCCGGGTCAGGCCACGAGGCTGACCATGAACAGCCTATCTGTGGAGACACGGTGGATCGGGCTAGATCCCCTGGCGGATGATGTAGTCCGTCACGTCGGCGACCCGGCACGAATAGCCCCATTCGTTGTCGTACCAGGCGATGACCTTGACCATATTCCCGCCGATGACCATGGTGCTGGGGGCATCCAGGATCGAGGAGGCGGGGTTGCCTTTGAAGTCCATGGATACCAACTCCTCCTCGCAGTATTCCAAAATGCCCTTGAGATCACCGTCGGCGGCCTTCTTGAAGGCTGCGTTGACCTCCTCGGCAGTAACGTCTCGCTCCAGGTCGGCCACGAAGTCAACGATGAATACTGTGGGCGTGGGTACCCGTAGGGCGAAGCCGTGGAACCGGCCCTTGAGCTCCGGGATCACCAGGGCCACTGCCTTGGCCGCGCCGGTGGTGGTGGGGATGATGTTCAATGCCGCGGCCCGGGCCCGGCGCCAGTCCTTATGGGGCAGGTCCAGGATGCGCTGGTCATTGGTGTATGAGTGCACGGTGGTCATGAGGCCTTTGACGATGCCGAAGCTATCGTGGAGCACCTTGGCCACCGGGGCCAGGCAGTTGGTGGTACAAGAGGCATTGGAGATCACCGAGTGTCTGGCTGGATCGTAGCGGTTCTCGTTCACCCCCATGCAGATGGTGATGTCCTCGTTCTTCGCCGGCGCGGTGATGAGCACCTTCTTGGCACCGGCAGCCAGGTGGGCCCTAGCCTTCTCGGCATCGGTGAAGATGCCGGTGGACTCGATGACGAAGCCGACTCCCAGATTCGCCCATGGCAGCCTGGAGGGATCCTTCTCGGCCAGGACCTTGATCTTCCGACCGTTGACCACCAGATATTCACCGTTGACCTCCACTGCACCTGGAAAGGCCCCGTAGTTGGAGTCATGGCGCAAAAGGTGAGCGTTGGTTGCGACATCGGTGATGTCATTGACCGCCACGACTTCCAGTCCGGGGTAGCGCTCGATCATCGCCTTGAGCGACTGTCGGCCTATGCGTCCAAAGCCATTGATGCTGATCTTGATTGCCATCGTTCGAAAACCTCCCCGCCGCGGTGTTGGTCCTGCAGTCCAATCATGATATTTTTCACAGGGCCTTAGTGGGGTGTAGCGCATTATAACATGCTTGGGACTCCTTGGAAAAGGCCCGCCGATAGGTGGGCTCCCAGGTCTCACGGCAACAGGCCAATAAGCTCATACACTTGTACCGGCGTGCTCCTGCCTTTTACCGTCAGAGGAGTCAAAGCCTTGGCCTGCACTGACTTGTCTACGAGCCGGTAGGTGTCGGAGGACAAAAGGATCTGACCCGGCTGGGCTGCCTCCTGAAGCCGCTTGGCCAGGTTCACCGCGTCGCCGATGACGGTATAGTTCATCACCTCCGGGGTGCCCACATTGCCCACGATGACCTCTCCGCTGTTGATGCCCACGCTAAAGCCCAACCGGTATTCCTCTGGCAGGCTCTCGTGATAGGCGGTGATCTCCTCCCGCAGGGTGAGAGCCGCCTTGGCGGCCAGGAGGGCATGATCCGGCTGTGGCAAGGGTGCATTGAAGACCCCCATCGCAGCGTCACCCAGAAACTTGTCCAGGGTGCCCTCGTACTTGAGGACCGCCCGAGCCGCCAGGGAGAGATAGCCGTTCAGAAGCACTACCAGGCGCTCAGCCGGCATTAGTTCGGCCAGGGCGGTGAAGCCTCGGATGTCGGCGAAGAGCACAGTCACCAGGTGCCGCTCTCCACCCAGGGCGATGCGTTTTGGATCCGAGAGGAGCCTTTCCACCACGGTGGGGGCCACATAGCGAGCGAAGAGCTCTTTTATACGGCGCTTCTCTTGTTCCTGGATCAGCCTCTCGGCTTCCAGGCGCTTGCGCTCGGTCAGGTCATCGATGACGATGGCCACGCCAATGGGCTCACCAGCCGCATTGCGCAACGTGGAAAGTCGTAGGATCAGGCTTACCTGCCCCCTGGTTGGCAGGTACGGCTCTATATCACAGGTGATCTGATCGGTCTCGTCTCCAGTGAGCCTTGCGATGTAACCTGAGAGCTGGTTTTCATGCAGTGCTCCCAAGACCACCTGATAGGGTCGGCCGATGACCTCCCCCGCTGAGAACCGAAAGATGCGTTCGGCAGCCCGATTGAAGGTGGTAACCGTACCTTTGGCATCGACGGTAACCACGCCGCTGGCGATGGAGGCGAAGGTGTGTTCCATGTAATTCTTCATCTCAGTGATTTCCATCACCTTTTGCTTGAGGCTCGCGAAGAGGCGGGCGTTCTCTATGGCAATGGCCGCCTGGTTGGCCAGGGCCACCAGGAACTCAAGTTCTTTCTGAGAGAATATCCCGGTTCGGATCCGGTTGTCTACATACACTACGCCACTGGTCTGCCCCTTGACGATCAGCGGTACACAGAGGATCGAGCGCAGGCTGTAGCTGATAACGCTGGCCTGGGCCCTAAAGCGAGGGTCGGCGCTGGCATTGGTGGTCAAGATCGGAGAGCCATCGGTCGCCACCCTGTCCACGATGCTGCGGCTGATCTCGAAAGCAGGGCCGGCAATGGTCTCGCGGTCCATGTTGCGGGCTACTTTGAAGACCAGTTGGCCTGAGTCTGTTTCCCTGAGCATGAGGAACCCGCGTTCGGCCCGGGAGGTCGAGATGAACATATCGATCACCAGGTTCAGCACTTCATCCAGGTCAAGGGTCGAGTTGATGGCCTTTGAGACCTCGATGAGTGTGGAGAGCTGCCGGCGCTCGTTCTCCTGGGTGTGGATCTCAGTGCCTAGTTGGACCAGGGAAGAGTCAAGCTCCTGGATAAGCTGGCTCGCCTGATCGAAGAATTGCTGGTTGACCGTCTTGAGGATGGAGAGGGTTTCGATCAGCGCTGCGCCTTCGGAGCCCGGGGGGACAGGTTTGAACAGGCCCTGGTCCGGCGAGACTTGCTCCATGATGTGCCTCAGGGCGCTAACCCTGTCTCGAATACTGGAGAAAGTCCCAGGGAGCAAGCCGGTCATCGATCATTACTCGGGAGTTGAGGCGGTTTTCTCATCGACGGTATTATACCGCAGTTCCCGTCGCCAGGCAATCACTAGGAACGTCTGCCTGGAAGTACCTGGGCCCGTCTGGTGGGGAAAAAACGGGGCAGGGAGCGAATCCCTGCCCAAAACTCTGGCCTATGGGCTTACTGATCTCCTGATCTATCGATTCACCGATCTGCCGCTCACATCAGCTTCGTCCCACATTCGCCGCAGAAACGCTGGCCCGGGTTATTCTGGAAGCCGCACTGGGGGCACTTGCGGAATCCCAACGGAGAGCCACAGTTGCCGCAGAATTTCTCGCTGCCCACCGGCTTTCCGCAGTTGGGGCACAAGGTTTGCCTGGCACTGATATCTCCGCTGAAAACCTTGGCTTTCTCCACCGCCTCTGTCATCTGTTCCACGCCCACCCGAGCCCTAGTGGCGGCCAGCTCGCCGGCCATCTTCGGAGCGCAGTCCATACAGAGCCCGGCCTCCTCATTCCAGCAGCTCTCGCAGACGTAATGGGTACAGCGAGGGCAACGCTTGAAGAGCGGCTTCACCTCATTGATGGCCGCCTTGAAAGCGTCGTCCCGTTCTCGTCCCCAGGCTGCCTCCCGGACCCGCTCGCTGGCGCTGGAGGCGGCGCCGAAGATGCCGCCAAACAGGCTGGAGGCCATATCCAGGGCAGAGCTGGCAGTGCCTGACTTGGACTGGACGAAGCTGGAGCGGTAACCGTCACTGCAGCGATCGCAAAAGAACTCAAACTGGAACCCGCTTTCGTTGCTGTGATCTTCGTAGTTTCGCGTGAAAGAGATCAATTCGGCCATGGTGTACCTCCTTGTGGGCTATGTACAGATAGCTGGACATGCTTTTTGGCGATTATATACCAGGGTCTGGGGACTGTCAATGTAACGCTACTCTACTGGAGCCAATCGAACCCGTCCATAGTTTATGGGATATCACCTGTCTCTTCGCCCTCCTCTCCGAATCACCTCACCTTGACCTTCTCCGTCAAGATCTTCTTCTGGGTGGCGATGTACCACTGGTCAATCTGTCGGAAGCGGTCGCTGGGGCTGGTTAGGGGCCCGACCTGAACTCCTTTGACCTCTTTGTTCACGGCGTAGCTGTGCATGGGATAATAGAGCAGAATTACCGGGGCCTCCTCGGCAAATGTCTCCTGGAACTCCTGGTACATTTTGGTCCTCTCCGCCCGGTCGAGAGTGCGGCGGGCGTTCTCCAGAAGCTCGTCGGCCTGGCGGTTGGCGAAAAAGCAGAAATTAAGGCCGTCCTCTCCGGTCTGCGAAGAGTGCCACATCTCGTAAGGGTCTGGGTCGCTGGGCAGATTGGCCCACATATAGAGCAAGGCATCGAATCGCCTGGGCATCAGGTATTCGCGGACGAGTTCTGCAGCGGGGCTCACCTGCGGGTCCACTTTAACCCCTACCTCCGTCAGCTCCCTGCTCACCTCTTGGATGATCCGCGTCCGAATCCCATCGTCGTTGGTGCGCAGGGTAAACTCAAGTTTGATCCCGTCTTTCTCGCGTACGCCGTTGGTGACCTTCCACCCTGCCTTGTCCAACAGGGCTTTGGCCTGGTCTGGGTTGTAGTCGTAGCGTTTGACCCGGGGATTATAAGCCCAGGAACTGGGCAAGATGGGGCTATCGGCCTTTTGGCCTTGCCCGCCCAGGATCACATCGATGAGCTTCTGGCGATCAATGGCGTAGATCAAGGCCTGGCGGACCAGCCGGTCCTGGAAGAAGGGCATTTTCAGGTTCAGAAAGATCACGGCGTAGCTGGAGAGCGGGGAGCTGTATATGGTCAGCCGGGGGTTTTCCCGCAGCTTGGGCAGGTCGCCCGGTGAAAGCCGCCCCACCGCCATGACCTCGCCCTGAGCCAGTGCGTTCAGGGCAGCGTTCCCGTTGATGTAAAATTTGAATTGCAGTCGTGCCAGGAAGGGCCTGGCCCCATGGTAGTTGGGGTTCGCATCCAGGATTATGTTCTTGGCGCTGACCTCTTTGATCCGGTACATGCCGGTGCCCACCGGCTGGGCATTGAACTGCGTTGTCGCCAACTCTTTCACCGGTATGGCCGTCAAGAGGTGTGCTGGGAGCAATGCGATGGACGTGTATTCCAGGAAGGGGGCAAAGGTGTCTTTGAGCGTGAACTTCACGGCGAAATCGCCGTTTTGCTCCACGGCAACGTTGCGCCAGAGCCTGGCCAGGTCGGGAGGTCCCGGATAATCCGGATGCTGCAGCGCCCTCACGGTGTAGATCACGTCATCGGCAGTAAACGGCGCCCCGTCGTGCCACTTGATATCTTTTCGGAGTTGAAAGACATAGCTGCGGCCATCGGGAGAGATAGTCCAGCTCTCGGCCAGGTCCGGAAGGATATCTCCCTTCCCTGTGACCTTGGTCAGGCCGCTGAACAGCAAGGGGATAAAGTCCTGGTCGACCCCGTACAGCGGTGCCAGGAGAGGATTTAGATTGGTTGGGCTCCCGGCAAGGCCCTCTACGAAGGTTCCGCCGGGCGCAGGGACGGTCTGGGTTGCGGTGTTAAAGGCAAAATAGCCGACGAGGGCGACGACCGCCAGGGAGCCGACCAGAGCAATGATGACTTGCCCTTTCCATGTGCTGGTGGGCACTCTTCTCACTCACCGCAGGTAGTTGCCTAGCGGCCGAAGCCGGCCGCGCTGAACAGCGAGATCAGGAGGAAAACCGCGGACAGGGCGATGGTGAAGTTGAAGAGGGTTTTCTCGACGCCCCGGCGGCTGCGGAATACCGAGCCGTCTCCACCGAAGAGGCCGCCAAGCCCACCTGCCCCCTTGGCTTGGAGCAGGATTGCTGCGATCAAGGCTACCGATATAATGATCTGCGCCACGTTGAGATATGCTGACAAAAGGGCACCTCCGAATCAAGCGCACGGATTATAGCACATCCCCCGGCCGGTGACAATAGCGCTGCCACGACGGTGCTTGCGCCTGGCACCACGTCACCCACCCCTGTATAGCTTTCACTACCGCCTGTCCCATCTCGCCGGACCCTACCAAGCGGCCGCTGATACGCTATACTCCAACGTGTTCCATATGCAGGAAGTCGTTGGTGGGCTCTGCCTGCATCACCCCACCGGGTTCCACTGGCGGCTCCTTTGCGGTCGTGCCGTTCTTGCCGGAGGCCGCCGCTGTTTGTGGCATGCCCGTTTGGCTCGCTTGGGTCTGGTCGCTCTGGTTCCTCTTTGTCTCCATCTCCATCCGCATCCTCCTGTTTTCTCTGCCTGACCAAGGCGTGTTCTCTTGGAATAAACAAAGCTCTCGTCCCAATAAGGGACGAGAGCTTTAACCCGCGGTACCACCCTAATTGACTGCACCGTGCCTTCAGGCGAATCAGCGCGTTGGCACGAAAACAAAAACCCCGTCCCCTGGTCTAACGAGACACCCTTTAGCCAGTGACCCGCGGCGGGTCTGGCAAGCTAGATAGGTGGCACCTTCGAGCGACCAGAAGGGGGACGGGAGCTTTGTCCGCCTGTGGGCTCTCTACACTTGGAGCCCTCCAGTGCAATCCACTTGAGCACTGTATCGGGTGCCAGCCGACCAGGTCTACTGGCTGGGGGCGCGTTTCCGAGCCTCCCCGTTCGACCCAATGGCTCAGAGGCGAGTTCAAGGGCGTCTCCCTGCTGGCTCACACCATCACGGCCAGCTCTCTGGAAGGGGCACGCGCTCTCTACTATTCCCCGTCATCGCCGGTTTTCAATTGCCATCAATATACCACAGTTGGACCAGGAAAGTCAATACCTTACCGCGCTCTTTCATAGGTCTCCGATGACCTGACATCTCACTCTTAGCGATGTCAATCGCTTTCATCGTCCCTTAATCCAGCCCGGAGCTACCCTCCAGCCATCGCCGGAACGATGTAGACCTCATCGCCAGGGCAGAGCGGCGTAGCCAGCCCGGCCAGGAAGCGCACATCCTCGCCGTTGACATAGACGTTGATGAAGCGACGCAGCTCACCCCGCTCGTCGCAGAGGCGCTCGCCCAGGCCGGGGAACCGCGCCTCCAACTGAGCGATGCAGGCGCCGACGGTCTCACTGTTGACGCTGATCTCCCGTGCCCCCGACGTCAGCTTCCTGAGCGGGGTGGGGATGCGCACGATGCTGCTCATTTCTGGAAACTCTCCCTTCGTGTGTGAGTTTTAGCCCCTGCCTCGCGACTTCGGTCCGAGGGAGGTATCTGCCTGGCCAGGGCCTGCTCGAAGGAGGTCAGGGTGGGCGATACGACCAGGGCGGGGGCCAGGGCCTCCGCTATCGCCTCCTGGGTCTTCAGGCCGTTGCCAGTGATGTAGGCCACGGTCACCTCGTCGCAGCCGATCTTCCCCCGGGTAGCCAGTTGCTGGAGGGCCGCCACGGTGACGCCCGCGGCTGTCTCGGCGAAGAGACCCTCGGTGCGGGCCAGGAGGGCAACCCCCTGGGCGATCTCCTGCTCCTGGACCATCTCGATGTAACCGCCCGATTCGCGAGCCACCTTCAGGGCATAGTGGCCATCGGCCGGGTTGCCTATGGCCAGCGATTTGGCGATGCTCCAGGGCTTCACCGGTCGGATGTCCCAGCTCCCGGTAGCGAAGGCGGCGGCCACCGGCGAGCAGCCCGCCGCCTGTGCACCGGTCATTCGGGGTCGTTGGCCATCGAGGAGGCCCACTTCGGCCAGCTCGTTCCAACCCTTCCAGATCTTGGTGAACAGCGATCCGGAGGCGATGGGGACCACCACGTGGTCGGGGACCCGCCAGCCCAGCTGTTCGGCCACCTCAAAGGCCAGGGTCTTGGAGCCCTCGGCATAGTAGGGGCGCAGGTTGATATTGACGAAAGCCCAGCCGTAGCGGTCGGCCACCTCGCTGGCCAGGCGGTTGGCCTGGTCGTAATTTCCCTGAACGGACACCAGGGTGGCTCCATAGACGGCCGCGCCAACGATCTTACCCTGCTCCAGGTCGGCAGGGATGAAGACGTAGGCCCGCAGCCCGGCCTTTGCCGCCTGGGCGGAGACCGCCGCCGCCAGGTTGCCCGTGGAAGCGCAGGCCAGGGTGTCGAAGCCGAACTCCAACGCCTTGGCCGTGGCCACCGCCACCACCCGATCCTTGAAGGAGTAGGTGGGATTGACGCAATCGTTTTTGAGGTAGAGTTCCCGTAAGCCCAGGGCCCTGGCCAGGTTGTTGGCCTTTATCAGCGGCGTCCAGCCGGCGCCCAGGTCGGCCTGGGAAGCCCGTTGGACGGGCAGGAGGGCCTGGTATCGCCAGATGCTGCCTGGACCGGCAGCGATAGCCTCCCGGCTGATGTCCCGCTGGATGGCCTGGTAGTCATAAGCCACCTCCAAGGGCCCGAAGCAGAACTCGCAGACGTGTGTCGGCCCCTGAGGGTACTCTCGCCCGCACTCCCGGCAGCGCAGTGCCTTAACATAGGTCATTCCCTCACCCCTCCTCCGAATAAAAAACGCCCCCGTCCCAAGCCGCGTCGAAGTCCTCGACACGGGCAGGGACGAGAGGCGTTGACCTCGCGGTACCACCCCGCTTCGTCGCCGCCTCACGACGGCGACCTCGGTAAGTACGGGAAGACAGTGACCACTGAGCAGCACCGATCACTGAATTCCGATACTCCAGCCTGCGATAACGGTGGCTGTATAGCCTTTAGGCAAGGCTTCCGGCCCCACCTACTCTGCAGTCGGTCTCTTCTCCAGAAGAAGCCAACCCATTTCAGCGGGCGGTTCGGGGATCATCTTCGGTAGGCCTTCCCAGCGCCGCTTCCCAGCTACTGCGGCTCTCTGTGGCCGGTACTTTGGCCCACTTACTCTTCCCGTCGTAACCTTTGAAGATGTGCTTTTCGGGTAACAAAAAACCCCTTCGGTCATGGAAGAGGTTCGCCAGGATAACAGCGCTGTTTTTCCTTCTTCTCTCGCAAGCGTACGCCTGCCAGAGTAGACACCATAGTCCGTCGCCTGATTGCCAGGTCTCATCGGCCCTGCTCCTCCACCTCTTTGTAAGAGCAGGAAAGCCAATCCAGATTGGGAATTATTTAACACAAATGGCGGGATTTGTCAAGGGTTTAGCGCCAAACTGAATGATCTTTGGAACCCCGGTTGCCATGTCCACATCATTCCAGTTCTTTGCCCCTCTCACGGGCAGCAGTTATCCCTAAACATGGATTTTGGTCGTCTCGATCACCCAGGTGTGTAACTTTTCAGGCCGGTCCGGTCGTATTGGATCGGACCAGGGTGGACTCGGTCCCCTGGGGGCTCAGTGGGATGACCAGAAGCCGACCTCCGATCCCGGCTTCCCGCGCTGCGGTGGCCATGGCCTGTGTGACTCCCTCGGCATTTTCCTGGCAAAGGGCCAGGACGGTTGACCCCGCCCCGCTCAGGAAGACCCCCAGGGCGCCCGCCTCCCGCGCTGCCCCAAAGAGCCGTGGCATTGCCGGGAAGAGGGCCTCCCGGTAGGGCTGGTGGAGTCGATCTCGTGTCGCTACGTCCAGCAACTCCAGTCGGCCTTGAGTCAGGGCGGCCACCAGGAGCGCTGCTCGGCCGATATTGTAGACGGCATCAGCCCGCTCCACCCGGCGCGGGAGCACCCGTCTTGCCTCTTTCGTGAGCATGGCGAAGTCAGGGACAAAGAGGGCGGCTTTGAGGCCTGCTGGGACCGGCACGTGGGCATATATTGCCCGCCCCGTCTCCTGGACGACGACCACCATGCCGCCTAAAAAGGCCGGAGCCACGTTGTCGGGATGCCCTTCCAGTTGTATGGCCAGGGCCAGGATCTGGTCACGGGAAAGGGCCTCGCCGCAGAGGGAGTTAGCTGCCACCAGCCCGGCCACCGTGGCCGCAGCGCTGGAGCCAAGGCCTCGGGCGACGGGGATGGCATTCTGGAGTTCCAGGCTCAGGCCGGTTAGCCGCCTTCCAACCCGGCGAAAGACGGCCCGCATGGCCCGGAGGACCTGGTTCTCCGCCCCTCGGGGCAATGCATCCTCCCCCTCACCGATAATGCGCACCGTGAGCTGGGAAGGGGTGGCCTCGGCGGTGACGACATTGTACAGCCCCAATGCCATTCCCAAACAATCGAACCCCGGTCCCAGGTTGGCAGCAGTGGCAGGGACGCGCACGATAACTTTTGAGTCGGAAATAGTTGCTCTCCCTAACTCCACCCTAACTCCCTCTCCACGCGCTCCAGTTCCGCGGGGACGGCCTGGGGTGGCGTGACCCCCGCCACCGCGCTCGCCGGATCCTTCAAACCGCTCCCGGTGAGGATGCAAACGATACAGACCCCTGGCGGAACCCGCCCCTCTCGGGCCAGCTTCCGTATGCCCGCTACTGAGGCGGCCGAGGCCAGCTCGCAGAAGACCCCCTCGGCCCGGGCCAAGAAGCCCTGAGCGGACAGGATCTCCTCGTCGCTCACCGCCTCGATGATGCCGCCCGACTCATCCCGGGCAGCCACGGCCCCGTGCCAGCTAGCCGGATTCCCGATGCAGATGGCCGTGGCTACTGTCTGAGGCTCCGCCACCGGTTTTCCCCGGACGATGGGGGCTGCCCCCGCTGCCTGGAAACCCCACATCTGAGGGAGCCTGCGGATATGGCTGGCGGCATGGTACTGCTGGAAGCCTCGCCAGTAGGCGGTGATGTTCCCCGCATTCCCCACAGGGATGGCGAGGATGTCAGGAGCCTCTCCCAGGAGGTCGCAGACTTCGAAAGCCGCCGTCTTCTGTCCCTGGATGCGGTCAGGGTTCACCGAGTTAACCAGGGCCACCGCATGCCGGGCTACAAGCTCCTGAACCACGGCCAGAGCCTGGTCGAAATTCCCCTGCAGGGCCAGCACCCGGGCCCCGTGGATGATGGCCTGGGCCAACTTCCCTAGAGCGATGTTCCCGGCAGGGACGACGACGATGGCCATGAGGCCTGCCTTCGCCGCGTAGGCCGCGGCCGAGGCCGCGGTATTCCCGGTGGAGGCGCAGATGACTGTCCGGGACCCGGCCTCCATTGCCTTGGCCACCGCCACTACCATCCCCCGGTCCTTGAAGGAGCCCGTCGGGTTACATCCCTCCAGCTTCAGCCAGACCTCAGCCCCAATCACGGCGCTCAGTCGCTCTGCTCGCACCAGTGGCGTGTCGCCCTCGCCGAGCGAAAGAGGCGGAGTGCTGTCGGTGACGGGAAGATGCTCGCGGTAGCGGGCCAGGATACCTGTCTTCATAGGCACCAATCTCCAACAGGAAGCAGGAAAATGGGAAGACGGCCTTTCCACTTGGTTTCCTCTTGGTTCCTTTCTATTCCTCTACCCGAATAAGGCCTGGGCTCTCTCGCCCCACTGCCAGTGTGGACAACTCTGCCCGGGCCCGTTGCATGGCCTCCTCCTGGGTGCGCTGGGTCATGAGGACGACGTCAGCGGTCCTGGCGGTTTGGTCCATGTGCCTCTGGAAGAGAGAAGAAATGCTGATCTGCCCATCGCTCAGGATGCGAGCGATCTCCGCAAGGATGCCTGGGCGGTCCTCCACTGGCATCCGCAGGTAATAGCGGGCGCGTACCTTGCTCATGGGACGAATAGATACAGTTCCCTCGGCCAAAAAGCCCGGGTCGCGGTAACCCTCCTGGTCCATGTTCTTTAGAAACCCGATCAGGTCGGCCACCACGGCGCTGGCGGTGGGGGTGGCCCCAGCCCCCTGCCCATAAAATAGGACCGGGCCGGTCAGATCCCCTTCCACCACCACCGCATTGTACACCCCATGTACTTGGGCCAGGAAGGTGTGAGCGGGCAAGAAGGCTGGGTGCACCCGAGCCTCGATGGTTCCATCCTGCTCCTGAGCGATAGCCAACAGTTTGATGGCATATCCCATCTCTTGGGCATAGCGGAAGTCCCTGGCGGCCAGGCCGCGGATTCCCTCGGTATACACAACGTCTAAGGTAACCGGAGCATGGTAGGCCAGAGTAGCCAGGATCGCCAGTTTACAGGCGGCATCCATGCCGTCCAGATCCTTGGCGGGGTCAGCCTCGGCATAGCCGGCGGCCTGGGCCTCAGCCAGAGCGGTGCCCAATTCCGCGCCCCCGTTAGCCATACGCGTGAGGATGTAATTGGTGGTACCGTTGAGGATCGCCCGGATGGACCTGATCCGATTAGCCACCAGGTCGCGCCGGAAGGGGGCGATGAGGGGGATACCCCCACCCACACTGGCCTCATAGTAAAGGCCCACTCCTTGCTCCCGGGCCAAGGCCAGGAGCAGGGGACCCTGTTTGGCCATGACCTCCTTGTTGGCGGTGATGACGTGCTTGCCGGCCTGGAGGGCCTGTCGTATGTAATCTGCCGCCGGTCGCTCCCCCCCGATGAGTTCGATGACCACATCGACGGCCGGGTCGTCCAGGATGTCCCTGGCATCGGTGGTAATGAGTGACCGCTCTACGCCCGTCGCCCGGGGCTTGGCAGCATTCCGCACCAGTATCCGCCGCACGGTGACGGCGCGGCCACCCCGCTGGGCAATGACCATCGCCTTCTCGGTGAGGAGGCGATGTACCTGGCCCCCCACCACCCCCAGGCCTAGTAGCCCGATCTGCACCACATCCGACATCGCTACCCTCGCGCCTCAGGCGCTGGTTCCACCCTCCACTCTTCACTGGCGGTCCGGCCGAGCCCGCAGGCACGGTGGATGTGCCGCACCGCAGCAGGCATTTCTGGCTCGTCTACCACCAGGGAAACGTTGCACTCCGAGGAGCCCTGAGCAATACAGATGACATTGATGCCATTAGCTCCCAGGGCACCGAAGACCCTGGCGGCGATGCCCGGTGTCCTTCGCATCCCCGCCCCTACCACGGCGACGATGGCCACCGGCAATTGGATTGTCACCCGATCAATGGCCCGCCGGGCCAACTCCTGCTGGAATTCCGCCTCCAGTGCCGTTCGAGCCCGTTCGGCCACCGGCTGGGGGATGACGAAGCAGATGCTCTGCTCAGAAGAACCCTGGGAGATCATCAGCACGCTGATCCGTTCCCGGGCCACCGCAGCGAAGACCCTGGCGGCGATGCCCGGCACCCCTACCATCCCTCGGCCTTCCACGGTGACCAGGCTGAGGCCCCGGATGGCCGTGATTCCCTTAACTGTCACCGCTGTAGACCGCTCTTGGGCAACGATGAGGGTCCCTGGGCCTTCCGAGTGGGAGGCATTGACCACGCGCACGGGGATGCCCGCCTCCAGTGCTGGCAGGATGGTCTTAGGGTGGAGCACCTTGGCCCCGAAGTAAGAGAGCTCCGCCGCCTCGGCATAGGACAGCTCCGGGATAGTGTCGGCTTCCGGCACCAGGCGCGGATCGGCGGTCAAGACGCCATCGACGTCGGTACAGATCCAAATCTCCCGGCACCCCAGGCAACGCCCCAGGATGGCCGCGGAGTAGTCGCTGCCACCTCTACCCAGGGTAGTGATGACACCATCTTCGGTTGTGCCAATGAACCCGGTGACCACGGGCGTTATCCTTTCCGCCAGAAGAGGCCCCAATAGGGCCCGGGATCGGGTACTGGTCTCCTCTAAGAGAGGAATAGCCTCGCCGTAGTGGTCATCGGTGACCAGGAAGGCGCTGGCCTCTACCGGCCGGGCGGGCACGCCGTTCACCTCCAGGGCTGCGGCGAAGAGGCGCACCATCAGTCGCTCACCCAGGGAGGACACCGCATCTAGCCCTCGCGGGGTGCATTCCCCTAGGAGGGCAATGCTCTCGCAAAGGCGTCGGAAATCCCGCAGGAGGGCGGCTAGCCCCCGTTGCAGGGTGTGACGACCCGGGCTATCGGGGAGCAACGCCCGCGCCGCGCGTCCATGGCGGGCCTGGATGGCCCGGTGGATGCGCCAACAGAGGGCCAGG
>JACQYG010000298.1 GCA_016208345.1 Chloroflexota bacterium | reverse complement strand
GAGGGGCGCTCCACGCCGGAGATCTCCAGGCGATAGGAGGCGCCATCGGGAAAACGCTTGGTACTGGTGGGGAGATCGTAGGCATCCTTGCCGGGGATGCCGAGGCGCTCCAGGGCCCTTTCCACGCGGTCCATCTTCATTGAAGAGTCCACCTCCTTGTGGTTGTGGCAGGCGTTGGCCTTAGAGTCGCAGGTAGGAATCGGCGTAGATGGTCTGGTTGCGCAAGATCTGCACGGTCTTGTAGACGGCCACCTGCTCCGGGTCGCTCATGTCCACCAGGGCGGGGTCCAACTCCTCCATGGCGGCCACCGCATCGTAGAGGGTAACCAGGAGTTTGCCCAGCCCGGTGGAGGAGTCGCGCTGCTCGACGATGCGAATGAACTCCATCTGCTTCTTGTCCAGGGGGTCGGCGATGGCCGAGTCCAACCCGGCGGCCATTAACATAACAAGAAAGGTACGGTTGATCAGGCTGCGCCGCTCTGGGGGGACGTCGTTGGAGACATTGGAGAGGCCTACGACGGTCATGGGTGGCGGATCGGAGAGCTGCTTGAAGATGCGGATGGCATTCAGGGTCTCCGGCGCATGCTCCTGGCTGCCTTTGACCGTGAGCACCAGGGGATCCAGATAGAGATTCTCCATGGGCACGCCGGCTTCCTGGGCCTTGGGGAGCAGGGTCTCCATGGCGATGGCCACCCGGCCGTCGGCGGTAGCGGGGATGCCCGCCGGGTCCATGGCCAGGGCCACGACCTTGGCCTTGTACCGGGAGACCAGGGGCAACATCGCCTCCATCCTGGCCGGCTCGGCAGAGATGGAATTGATCATGGCCTGTCCCTTGCACCGCTTGAGGCCGGCTTCGATGGCGGCGGCGTTGGTGGTGTCCAGGGATAAAGGCACGTCGGTGACCTCCTGGATGGTATCCACCAGCCACTCCATGATCTCCACGCCCCTTTTTTTCTGGGGGCCGATGTTCAGGTCCAGCATGCCGGCCCCGGCCTTGACCTGCTTCAGCGCCAGGCCCTGAAAGAACCGCTTGTCCCAGTTCTCGATGGCCTCCTTGACCCGGGGGGAAATGATGTGGATGTTCTCGCCGATGACAAGCATCGCACTAACCTCCTGGTATTTCTGTTAGTTCAGGAGTTGAACTCCTGAACAACGGGCAGCGGACAAGGGTTAAGGGTTATGCCTCAAAGGCCACCATTGAACACTTTTTCCGCGATGGCGCGCACGGCGCGATAGGCCGGGGCCTCGGGCGGCAGGTCGACGGTGGGCTTGCCCACGGCGTCAAAGGCGGCGATGGCGGCGTCCACCGGCACCGAGCCGATCAGGTTCAGATCGTACCGGGCGATGGCCTCGGATATTGCCCTCGGCAGCTCGCCGTCGGGCCGATTGATGACCAGATAGTGCTGGCCTACTTTGGGCTGGAGCTCGTTGCTCACCCCCACCTCCCGGCCGGCGGTGGTGATCCCACGCAGGGTGGGGTCCGAGACGATGAGCAATACGTCCACGTCGCGGGTTGTGCGCCGGCTGAGGTGCTCCAGGCCCGCCTCGTTGTCGATGACCACGTACGAGTAGCTCTTGGCCAGGCGGTCGATGATCACCCGGAGCATATTGTTGGCGGCGCAATAGCAACCAGGGCCCTCGGGCCGGCCCATGGCCAACAGGTCAACTCCCGGGCCCTCCACCAGCGCCTCGTTGATGCGATAGTCCAGATAATCCTGTTTGGCCACGCCCGCTTGCATGCTCCCGGAGCCTACCCTGGCCAGCGTCTCCTCGCGGATGTCCCCCACGGTGGCTTCCAACGACAGGCCCAGCACCGCGTTCAGATTGGCGCTGGGATCGGCATCGATGGCCAGGACAGAGCCCTCATTCTTGTCCCTCAGGTACTTTATCAGCAATCCGGCAACGGTGGTCTTTCCCGTGCCACCCTTGCCCGCTATGGCAATCGTCGTCAAGGTCTCCTCCCCAGGATCAACGATCGGGCGATTTCTTGATCCTTTCTATGGCCACCCAGGCCAGCTCGCTCACTTTGCCCAGGAACGTCGCCTCCTCCTGATCGTTCAAGAGCTCCTCTAATGGCGGGATGGCGCGCTGGTTGCCCACTCGCCCCAGGGCCTCCGCCGCCCGTGCCCGAACTCGAGGGTGTTCGTCCTTCAAGGCCTGGATGAGCGGCGCCACCACTCTATCTCCACCCACACGGCCCAGGGTATCGGCCGCCCGCCAACGGACACCGGGGTCCTCATCGCCCAGGGCCCGGATCAGCTCGTCGGTGACCGCCTCCCGCGGTAGCCGGCGCAGGGTATCAGCCGCCCGCCATCTCACGTCCTGGTCAGGGTCCCTTAGGGCCTGAACTAAGGGGGTCACCGCTTGCTGGGCGCCGATCCTCCCCAGGGCCTCGGCCGCTTTGCCACGGACGCCGGGGTCCGGGTCCCGCAGGCATTGGGTCAGTGTTTGGGCTGCCTTTTCGCCTCCAATGGTTCCCAGGGCGCCCACGACGGACCAGCGCACCCCCGGGTCGGCGTCTTTCAAGGCCTCACATAGCGGCTTAATGGCGGAGGTCGACGCCAGCTTGCCCAGGGCCTCCGCCGCAGCACCCCGGACCTGAGCCTCGTGATCGCGAAGCGCATCGATCAATGGTCGGAGCGCCCTATCGCCCCCGATGCGCCCCAATGCCTCGGCCGCCCGGGCCCGCAGAGCGGCATCGCGACCTTTGAGCTCCTGCACCAGCGGAGGGATGCAGCGTTCGTCTCCAATGCGGCCCAGGACCTCCTCGGCCTCCAGGCGGACCTGGAGATCGAGGTCCTTCAAGGCCACCAACAGCGCGTCGATGACCCTCTTGCCGCCTATGCGGGCCAGCGACTCCGCCGCCTTCCAGCGTGCGTATGGGCTGGGGTCTTTGAAAGTGCCAATCAGGGAGGATAGCTCCTCATCCGAAATCAGTGGACTGCTCATCTGGTTCCTCCTGCGCTGAGACACCTGGCCCATGGCTGGCCTCGGGGCAAGGCGCCTGGAGTGGCGAGAGCCACTCCATCATTTTGGCTATACTGTCTTGTAAAGCAACTTCTTCACCGAAGGGAAGCCTCCAGGTTCGTATGGGGCATGAAAAGCGCCGAGGTATACTCGTTCATGAACGAATTGTCAGCAGAGAGCTCCAGATAGGTCATCTTCCGGGCGATGTCCACCACCGCCGCCCGCATATCCTTGCAGAGCAGCGCGGTGTAGGCGCCCAGGGCCGAGGTATTGCCCAGATAGTGGAACTTCTCCCAGGGCAGGTCCGGTAGCAGGCCGATCTGGATGGCCTTCTCCACGTTAATGTACTGGCCGAAGGCCCCTCCGATGAGGATCTGCTCCACATCGGCCAGCTTTGCGCCCACGCTGTTGCACAGCACCGAAAGCCCGGCATAGACCGCGGCCTTGGCCCGGATCAGATTGTTGATGTCGGCCTCAGTGATCACGATATTGTTACCTGAGGCGGTCTCGGCGGCCCAGGCGACGATGTACTCCGGGCCATGGTCGCCCATGCGCACCCGGGGCGTGGGGAGCTCCCGGCGGATCTTCCCAGCCTTGTCGATGACGCCAGTCACGAACATCTCGGCCAGAAGGTCGATGAGCCCCGAGCCGCAGATGCCGGCGGGGGAGATGTTGTTGATCACCCGATAGGTTGGTTCGTAGTTCTGGGGGCTGATCCAGATGTCCTCGATGGCACCGGCGGCGGCCCTCATGCCGTGGCGCACCCCGCCTCCCTCAAAGGCCGGGCCGGCGGAGCAGGCACAGGTGATGAGCCAGTCCTTGGTGCCCAATACCATCTCACCGTTGGTCCCCACGTCGATGAACAGGGTCAGCCGGTCGGTCTGGAACAGTCCGGAGCTGAGCACGCCGGAGGTGATGTCGCCGCCGACGTAGCTGCCCACTGCCGGCATACAATAGACAGAGGCGTTCGGGTTGATCGCCAGCCCCAGGTCGCCGGCGCTGACGCGAGGCGGCACGGTCATGGTCGGGATGTATGGCTCCTCCCGGATGTACTTTGGGTCTAACCCCAGGAAGACGTGGGTCATGGTGGTATTGCCGGCCACCGACACCTCGTTGATGTCATCGGCGTGAATGTGGTTGTGGCCGGCCAGCTCGGTGATCAAATCGTTGATAGTCTTGATGACCAGCCGCTGCAGGTGATTCAGGCCATCCCGGCGCTGGGAATAGATGATGCGGGAGATCACGTCCTCGCCGCAGCTAACCTGAGCGTTATAGGCCGAGGCGGTGTCCACCACCTTTCCGGTGATGAAATCCACCAGGTATACCACCACACTGGTGGTGCCGATGTCCACAGCCAGACCCAGGTTGGTGGAGGTCTCATCGTCCGGAAGCAGGCCGATAAGCCGGGGCGGGATGCTGCCGCCGGGCAGCCAGTTGCGCATGTCCAGGACGACGGTGACCCGCCAATCGGCCTCTCGCAGCGTGCGCGACAAGCCTCTCAGCATGGGCAGGCTCACCACCAGGTCCTTGATGCCAAGCCTCTTGGCCAATTCCCGCTTTAGGCGGTCCAGGTCGTTGGTATTGTCGGCCAGGGAGGGCGGCGGTATCTCCAGGTAGAGCTTCTGTATAGCCGGTTCCCGGCGCCAGTCGCAGACGAAAGGCAGGGCGATCTTCTCGGCGGCGGTCTCGATGGCGGGGCGACGCTGGATCTCCTCCTTGGTGGGCACCACCAGCACCACGTCGCCTTTGATGACAGTCTGGCAGGCCAGGGCATAGCCCTGGCTTTCGTCGGCGGACGAGAGCTTGGGGTTAGAGCGCCGGGCCACCTCTCCGTATTCCACCAGGACCTTGCAGCGCCCGCATCTTCCCTGGGCACCGCAAGGGGAATTCACTTCTACCCCGGCCAGTTGCGCCGCATCGAGCAGAAGGGTACCAACCTCCACGTTGGCCACCGTGCCAAAGGGCTTGAAGATGACGATGGCCTTGGAGTTGCCAGGCCTGGCCTCTTTCGTGACGGTCTTTTCCTCTTGCATTCTTTGCTTAATCTTTCCCGATGCGAACAGGTGGGACGATGTTATGAATCTATCGCCAAACCAGCAAAGGTTATGCCGCTTTCCAGACGGTCTTAAGATAAGAGGGGATATCCACCGCCTCCCGGGGTCCCACCAGGATCTGCCATCCCGGCAGCTCCTCCTCCACCTCACCCGACAATGTGGCCACGTAGCCGGGGATCACCAGCTTGCGGTGGCCCAACTTGTCGTCCATGCCAGCGGATTTCACCGACTTGGCGATCTTCTCTGCGTCGAACTTGCCCGCGGCCCAGGCAGTGAGCACCGACATCCCCTCGGAATCGGCGATGACCAGCCAACTGGGCACGCCCGAACCCTCCACCTCGCCCGCCACCGTGAAGTAGGTGAGGGAGAAATTGGTGGTAATGAGCAGCGGTGACTGCTCACCCGGCTCGCCGAACTTGTACATGCCCGGGCTCACCTGGATCGGTTTCTGGGGGTCGGTATAGATATTCTGGCGGAAGGTTAAGAGTGGATAGATCCCCGTCGGATCGAAGCGACCCAGGACCACGATGCCGGCGTATTTAGCGATCAATTCGGTGGCCAGGATGCTCTGCTCCTCCAGGGTGCTGTCATCCCCTCCGGCGAAGGCCAGGATGGGGAAGCCCAGGAGGCGCAGGTTCTTCTTCAGGGCCAGGCGGCGCAGTTGAGTCAGGCTGGCCAGGGAATCAGCCAGGTTACGGGTACCTGGGTCCAGGACCAGATCCGCCACCCCGGCCTTGATCACCGCCTCGGCCAGGCTGCCCAGGCGGGAAAGGTCGCCCGAGTCGGTGATGGCCAGCGGGCAGGCGTATTTCTTGGCCAAATCGGCGTAGGCCTGCCAATTCTCCGGCGTGGCGGCGTACACCAGGGGCTTGTCTGGGCCAACTATTTGCAGAGCGGCATCCATGGCCGCGGCGTTGGCGCTCATCAACACCAACGGCAGCGCCGTCTTCTGTTTCACCAGTTGCACTGCCTGGACGAACCTGGCGGCGTCGCCGGAAACATTCTCCACGGCGATGCCGTTCAAGGTCAGCTTCATGCCCACGCGCTCCACCACGTACCCATCTACCTGGGAGACGACCTCGGCGATTTTCTCCGGCTCCCAGGAGTCAGCCACCCGGACCACCAGGCCGGGCTCGTGGTAGAAGGTCTTCTCGTGGCGGAAAAGCACCACCTCATTGCCCACTACGATCTTGTTTTCGCCAGTCCCGATGGTGATGAGGCGGATGGGCGGAGAAGAGGCCGCCTCCAGCGCCGCCTTGGCCTCGTCGGAGACGTAGGGACAGGCCGAAAGCTCGGCCCCCTTTTGGGACAGCTTCATGGCAAAGGCCAGACAGGTGGGAAAACCGCATTCCTTGCAGTTGGTCTTGGGAAGTAGCTTATAGATGTCCAGTCCGGATAGCGCCATTGCGTTCTCCTCTAGAGTGTTTGGTATAGTGCCACGCTCAGAAAGCCAAGGCCCGCGGCAACGAAGCCCACCGAGCCCAGTCGCCAGCGGCGAAGGATGCGCTCCCTGGAGCGTTGGTCCTTTATCTGGCTCAGGTCCAGCCCCCATACCAGGCCAGGCTTCCAGAGCCCCAGGAGGCCCAGGACCACCAGAAACGAGCCTCCCAATACCTCGATCAGAAGGGGGTTCATGTTTTAACTCGACATAAGTTTATCTATGGTCTCTCTCATGGTCTTTATGGTCTTGGGATGGCGGAGCACCAGGATGTCCGCGCCGGACTGGAGCAGCGCCATGGCCGTGGCCATCTCCCAGAGGGGGCCGCGCCCAGCGAAATCGCCCCAGAGGGAGGGGACGCCGTCCTTCACCTTGGATTCCTTTTGACGCCAGGACTCCTCACCTACGGTACAGATCATAGGCTGTTGGGTCATGCTGTCCCCCATGAGCGCGGCCAGGCGCAGCCTTTCCATGACCGAGTAGGTGTACTCGATGCCGTAGCCCAGCGCCCCGGTGGTGGGATCCATCAGGACCCGGTCCAGGGGCAGCCCCATATCGCTGATAAGTATGTTGAGCTGCTTGGCCAGGTTCACGTCGATGGGGGTCTTGGCCACCACCAGGTGGCCGTGGGCCAGGGCGCCGGCCACGATGGTGCGATAGTTCTTGTCCTCGCAATTGCCCAGGGCCAGCCGTTCTCCTGCGGCAGCCTCCGCCACGGCTACCAGTACCTCATTGTCCTTTTCCGCCACCTCGGGGCCGTAGACGATCAGGGGAACGCCCACCGCCCCCAGTATGGCCTTCACCGTCTCCGCCGCCTCGGCGGCGCTGCGGTTCTGTCGCTCGGGATGGGTGCCTCGTAACTTGACGGCCAGGGCGTCGGCGCCCAACTCCACCGCTTTCTTGGCCCACGAGACGGGGTCGCTGGCAGCGGTGTCCCAGGCCTCTAGAAGCGTGGTGGACCAGTCTTGAGGTGGCACGTCTTGCATCTCCACGGCCAGGGCTGGGCGGTGGGGTATGCTGCCCTCGAAGTGCAAGAAAGGCAATGTGGTCTCTCCACCCACCGTGACGGTGGAGGTGCGAGTGCCCCCCTGGGCCGGAGTGGCCCCCAGGGTGATCTCGCGCACCTTGCCGTTCCACTTTTCCTTCGGGAGCTCAACGGTAACTGGCATGCGAACACTCCTTCGTGAAGGTATTCCTCATCTTCGGTTTTCGGGCCTCGCGCATTATATCATAGAAGACAAAGGGGTGTAAACCGAAAGGGGAGAGCGCCAGCGCCCTCCCCCCTAAGTGCGGTAGATTGGTAGCCTGATTGCCTAGAACAACCCCACCGTCCGGCCCTGATCGTCGATGTCAACGTAGGTAAAGGCAGGCACGGAAGGCAGGCCGGGCATGGTGCGCATTTCACCACAGAGTGGGTAGAGGAAACCGGCCCCGACGGAGGCGCGCACGTCACGGATTGGCACCCGGAAACCCCGGGGGCGCCCCTTCAGGTTTTGGTCGTGGGACAGCGACAGGTGGGTCTTGGCCATGTTAATGGGAAGCCGGTCGAAGCCCCACCTGGTGTAGAGCTTGATCTTGTCCTCCGCCGCCGGCAGGTAGTCCACCCCATCGGCCCCGTAGATCTTTGTGGCGATGGTCTCGATCTTCTCCTTGATGGGGGCATCGAGAGGGTACAGGAAGTTGAACGTCGAGGTTTTCTCGCAGGCCTTGACCACTGCCTCGGCCAGTTCCACCCCGCCCTTGCCGCCGTAGGCCCAGACCTCGCTGACATAGGCGCCCTCGGCCCCCGCTTCCTTTGCCTTGCGCTGTACCAGGGCGATCTCCTTATCCGTGTCCCAGGTGAAGCGATTGACGGCGACCACCACCGGCACGCCGAAGAAGAGCGCGTTTTCGATCTGCTTTTCCAGATTTTCGCAGCCCTTCTCCACCGCCGGCAAATTCTCCTGTTTCAGGACCTCGGCCAGGGGCTTGCCGGCGACGACTTTCGCCAGGCCACCGTGCATCTTCAATGCCCGGATGGAGGCCACGATCACCACGCAATTCGGCACGAGCCCGGAGCAGCGACACTTGATATCCATGAACTTCTCCATGCCGCAGTCGGCGCCGAATCCGGACTCGGTGACCAGGTAATCGGCCAGCTTCAGGGCGATCTGGTCGGCCAGGATGGAGTTGTTGCCGTGGGCGATGTTGGCGAAGGGGCCGGCGTGGACGAAGACCGGGGTATGTTCCAGGGTCTGCAAGAGGTTGGGTTTGATGGCATCCTTCATCACCACCGTCATGGCACCCGCCACTTTGAGGTCTTCGGCGGTGACCGGCTTGCCATCCTTGCTCATGCCGATGACGATGCGTCCCAGCCTCTGGCGCAGGTCGAACAGGTCGGTGGTCAGGGCCAGGATGGCCATCACCTCGGAGGCGACAGCGATGTCGAAGCCGGTCTGGCGGGGCCGGCCGTCATCCTTGGTGCCCAGACCGATGATGATGTTCCGGAGAGCTCGGTCGGATACGTCCACCACCCGGGGCCAGGTGATGCTGTAGGGGTCGATCCCAAGCTCATTGCCGTGCATGATGTGGGCATCGATGGCGGCGGCCAGGAGGTTGTGGGCCAGGGCCACCGCATGGGTGTCGCCGGTGAGGTGGAGGTTGAAGTCCTCCATGGGGACAACCTGGGAGTAACCGCCGCCGGCGGCGCCACCCTTAATGCCGAAGACCGGGCCCAACGAAGGCTGCCGGATGGTGGTGAAGACCTTCTTGCCGATGTGGGCCAGTGCCTGCGAGAGGCCAATGGTGGTTACGGTCTTGCCCTCGCCCAAGGGGGTAGGGGTGATGGCGGTGACGTCGATGTACTTGCCGTTAGGTTTGTCCTTGAGCCTTTTCAGGACATCCAGGGAGACCTTGCATTTGTATTTGCCGTAGAACTCGATCTCATCGTCCAACAGTCCTGCCTGCCTGGCGATCTCCGCAATGGGCTTCATCTTCGCCGCCTGGGCGATCTCCAGGTCGCTGGGCACTTCTGGCATTTGCTTTCCCTCCTTTAAAATTAAAAAGCACTGACTACCCCAGGCCCGCACGGCGCGAAGCTAGTGAGCCAGCTTGTTCCCTTTTTCACACGCCCGATATACTATCACAGGCCCTTGCAAGTTGTCAATGGGGCTTTGTGCGGCGGTGAACGAACAATAGAGATCTATTGGCTAAATTAAGCCGAAACGGTTGCAAAATCGGACTTATTGGGGTATAATTTAGGCATCTAACGTGGAGATTCCCCTCCACTCGGGCATACCTGGCCACCTGACCAGGGGATTTCCTTCCTTCGGAGAGCGAGGGCCATGTATCT
>JACQYG010000297.1 GCA_016208345.1 Chloroflexota bacterium | reverse complement strand
TCCAGTTGGATGGCCAGGGCCGCCTCGCCAATCAACTCTGTGGCCTGAGGACCGACGATGTGCACCCCAAGGATTTTTCCGTACCTCGCCTCGGCCACGATCTTAACTGCACCCTCCAGCTCGCCCAGGGTCATCGCCCGGGCGCTGAGAGTGAAGGGAATGGTGCTGGTCTTGAACTGATAGCCTTGCTCCTCTGCCTGGGCCTCAGTCAAGCCCACGAAGCCCACCTCCGGGTCGGTGTGAAGGCAACGGGGCACGGCCCGATAGTCCATGCGTCTGGACCTACCCATGGCATTCTCGGCGGCTGCCAGCCCCTGGACGGAGGCCAGATGGGAGAGCATCTGGCCTCCGGTGGCGTCGCCGATAGCAAACAGGCCAGGGACGTTGGTCCGCATACCGTCGTCTACAACGATGGCTCCACCCGCCAACCTGACCCCCACCTCGGTCAGACCCAAGTCGACCAGGCATGGGGCTCGTGCGGTTGTCAACACCTTGTCCGCGCTTACCTCGCCACTCCTGCCCCCCAGGGAGACCACCAGCTCTCCTTCTTGCTGGCGGATAGAGGTCGGGGCTGTTTTGATCAGGACATCTATTCCCCTATCTCTCAGAGATTGCCTGACCCGTTGGCCGACCTCGTGATCCTCTCCGGGCAGGATCTGAGGGCCCGGTTCCACCAAGGTCACCCGTGTGCCGAAGCCATGGAACATGGCCGCGAACTCCACGCCTATTGGGCCTCCGCCCAGGATCAACAGCCGAGCCGGGACCTCTTCCAGCGCCAGGGCCTCATCGGTGGTGATGACCCCTTTCGAATCGATGCCATCCGTGGCCGGTTTGGCCGGAGTAGAGCCAGTGGCCACGATGACCGCCCGTCCTTCGATGATTTCGCCGCCTACTTCCACCTGTCTGGGTCCCACTAAACCGGCGGTTCCCCGCACCACCTTTACGCCATAGGAGGCCAGGAGTGACTCCGTCCCCGCCCTGAGCTCCGCGACCATACCGTCCTTCCTGGCCATGGCCGCATGCAGGCTAAAAGATGGCTCCCCCACGGTGATGCCATACTCCCCGGCGCGGCGCACCCTGGCCAGCAGCGCTGCGCTGGCCAGGAGCGCCTTGGTGGGGACGCAGCCCCGGTTCAGGCAAACCCCGCCGAGTTCGGCCTCCTCGATAATGGTCACCGCTGCCCCCAACTGGGCAGCTCTGACTGCGGCGGCGATGCCACCAGCACCCCCGCCGATGATGATCACGTCCTGCATCCCTCACCTCCGATACGCGCAAGGCATATGCTGAGCTTGCTCTCTCCTAGGAGCGATTCCACCCGGTATCTCCAAAACCCTCAACCGTTATTAAGAAACCGCCCTTTTAACGAAAGAGCGGTTTGAACGTAACTTACTCCCTCCGCTGGCATTACCCGTATCAGGTTGAAAGGGTCACTGACATTTCTTTTCCGTTTCAGGCCTCAATACCCATTATGTACAAAATGTACAAAACCCCCGTTCACTATTTGGGTGCAAGGCTGAGCAGTTTCACCGTCTGGGCATGGATCCGGTCGCCGTGGATCACGAATGTATCCACGCCAGAGGCGACATTCTTGGTCCCCTCACCCTTCCACTCCAGGTAGAGGATGTCGCCTTTAATTCAGAGTGGTGGCTTCGAACTGGGCGCCTACCAGGGGCCCCGACAGTACGGCCCCAAACCACTTCTTGATGGCCTCGCACCCCTTGACCACACCGTCATCTTTGGTAATTAGGAAGGCTTTCTCCGCATAGTCGTAGGCCACCTCGTCTATCTTGGCTTCGTTGAGGGCCTTGACGTGGGGATTGAATATTTCATCGGGTGTTGCGCAGGTCGCTGCGCAACACCCCGACCAGCCTTAACCTACCAAATTCCTTGGCCGCCGGGACAATTTAGATGTACGCCTTCACCATCCCCCCGTCCACGTTGATCGCCTGGCCGGTGATGAACTTCGCTTTGTCGGAGGCCAGGAAGGCCACCATGTTGGCGATGTCCTCCGGCATGCCGTGGTGCCCCAAGGGGATGTTTTGCTGGGCGAACCAGTTGATGGCCTCTGGCCCCGACATCCCGATGAGCTTGCCCAGTTGCTCGCCCAGTTGTCCAGGGCCCTCCCACAGTGGTGTGCGGATGGGCCCCGGGCAGACGGCGTTGACCAGAATGTTGTCCTTGGCCAAGTAGTTAGACAGGTCCTTGGTGAACATGATGACGGCGGCCTTGATGGCGTCGTAGTCCACCAGTCCACCCGGCTGCTTACCGAAGATGGAGGAGATGTTGATGATGCGACCCCACTTCCGTTCCCGCATGTGGGGGATCACCTCCTTGGAGCACCGGATGAGGCCGAAGAACATCAGGTCCATGTTATAGCGGAACTCCTCCTCGGGAAGCGCCATCAGGTCGCTCAGCCGTCCTGTGCCGGCGTTGTTGACCAGGATGTCAATACGCCCGAACTTCTCGGCGGCCCTGGTCACGAAGTTTTCGATGTCCTCCGCCTTGGTGACATCGGTCTGGATGGGGAGGACTTCCCCACCCTTCGCCCTGATCTCTTTAACCGCTTCATCCAAGGCCTCCTTGCCTCGGCTGCAGATAGCCACGTGGCACCCTTCCTCAGCCAGCACCAGCGCACAGGCCTTGCCGATGCCCCGGCTGGCCCCGGTGACGAGTGCTACTCGCCCTTTCAATCCGAAGTCCATCTGGTTTCTCCTTTCAGCTCAACTCACCGACATAGCGTCGGGCAGCTACGGATAAGTGGCCTCAGGGGGTGGAAACTCCCACCCCTCTGGTGTCTTGTAGATTTCGGCAATGGAGGACATGGTGTCCTCGGTTTCTATGGCTTGGTTCAGCTTCTCGACCACCACAGCGATCTGTAAAACTCCGGTGAAGATCGGTTTCTCAGGCATTGGCGTCCTCTTTTCCGTACTAAGATCCGCACTTCCGCGCTCAGACAGGACGTGGGGACACCGGGCACCTGCCCGCTGCCCCCACGTCCTACCCTTAGCCAACAACCTCCTTGACCGCAGCGATGATCCTCTCTTCGGTGGGGATGAACGCCTTCTCCAAGGCGGGGCTGAAGGGCACTGGGGTGAAAGGAGCGGCCACGCGAGCGATGGGAGCATCCAGTTGTTCCAGGGCCCGCTCAGCCACCACCGCCGCTATCTCCGCCCCAGCACCTGCCCTCTTCACCGCCTCCTGAACGATGACCAGGCGATGGGTCTTCTTCACCGAGTTGATGATGCTCTCTTCATCCAAAGGCGTCAGAGTGCGAGGGTCCAGGACTTCAGCGCTGATCCCCTCCTTGGCCAGCTCTGCCGCGGCGGCCAGTGCCTTATGCACCATTGCGGCGGTGGCCACGATGGTGACGTCTGACCCCTCCCGCTTCACGTCGGCCTGGCCGAAAGGAATGGTGTATGGTTCCTCCGGAACGCCGCCCTCCAACCCATAGAGCATCTTGTTCTCGATGAAGAAGACCGGGTTGTCCTCCCTGATGGCGGTGACCAGGAGCCCTTTGGCGTCATACGGAGTGCTGGGCATGACCACTTTCAGGCCCGGTATGTGCATGAACCATGCCTCCAGGCTCTGGGAGTGCTGGGCCGCCGCACCCATACCCGCCCCGCAGGTGGTACGCACAACGATGGGCAACTTGGCCTTGCCTCCGAACATGTATTTCATCTTGGCGGCCTGATTGAAAAGTTGATCCAGGGCCACCCCGATGAAGTCGATGAACATGAGCTCCACCACCGGTCGCAGGCCGGTGGCGGCAGCGCCCACCGCCGAGCCGATGATGGCACTCTCGGTGATCGGCGTGTCCTTGACTCGCTTCTCCCCGAACTCCTCCAGGAGGCCTGCCGTCACCCCGAAAATGCCGCCGTATTTCGCCACGTCTTCGCCGGCGACATAGATGGCAGGGTCTCTCCTCATCTCTTGCTTTAGCGCCTCATTCAGCGCTGCGGCATAGGTCAGCTTTCTCATGGCAGTCGCTCCTTCCTTAATGGCAAGGTATGGCGTACCGCAGATGGTAGATGCCACACCATGGGCCACAAGCACATAGGTTATAAGCCATCAGCCATCAGCCAACAGCTACGGGCTAGGCGGTGTATACGTCATCGCCCAGCTCCTCCGGCGCTGGGAAGGGGCTCTCCTCGGCGAACCTGACCGCCTCATCGATCTTCGCCACGATCCCCTGCTCGATCTGCTTAGCCTTCTCGCCCGTCAGCACGCCCATCTCCATGAGCTTGGCCTCGAAGCGGGGGAGGGGGTCCTTTTTCAACCAGGCCTCGGCCTCCTCAGGGGGCCTGTAAACTTGGGGGTCCCCCTCGAAGTGGCCCCGGTGGCGGTAGGTCTTGCATTCGATGAGACTGGACCCTTCGCCGGCGCGAGCTCTCCTGACCGCCTCGTGCGCTGCCTCGTAAACGGCGATGACATCGTTGCCGTCCACCGCCACGCCGGGGATGTCATAAGCCTTGGCCCGATCAGCGATGTCGGCCACATTCATGTGCTTTAGCTGGGAGAGAGATATGCCGTAATGGTTGTTCTCGCAGACAAAGATCACCGGCAGCTTCCAGATTGAGGCCATGTTGAGCCCTTCATGGAAGGTTCCCTGGTTGGCGGCGCCATCGCCAAAGAAGCAGGCCACCACCTGGTCGGTGCCCCGGTATTGCGCCGAGAGAGCGGCTCCGGCCGCGATGGGTGGCCCGCCCCCTACGATGCCGTTGGCCCCCAGGATGCCCAGTTCTACATCGGCGATGTGCATCGAACCCCCCTTGCCTTTGCAGTAGCCCGTTCTCTTGCCGAAGAGCTCGGCCATCATCCTTTTGAGGTCGCCGCCCTTGGCGATGAGGTGCCCATGTCCCCGGTGAGTGCTGGTGATGTAATCATCGGGCCGCAGGTTAGCGCAGGTGCCCACGGCTACCGCCTCCTCGCCGATGTACAGGTGGACGAAGCCGGGGATCTTGCCCGCGGCAAAATGCTCCGCAACCCTTTGCTCGAAGCGCCGGATCGTAAGCATCTTGGTGTACATCTCGATCAGTTTTTCTTTCTCCACTGCCATAGCATTACCCTCCTCATTAAGCGTTTTACACCACTTGAAGTCATTATCCTCGCTCCTGCACCTCCTCTCCATTAGATAGTTATCCCAGCAACAGGTATGGTTTCTCCAGGGTGTGTTTCACGGTGCGCAAGAAGTCCGCCGCCGGGGCCCCGTCCACTATACGGTGGTCGAAGGTCAGGCTCAGGTGCATCATGGAACACACCACGATCTGCCCTTTTGTAACGGCTGGCTTCTCCATGATGCGCCCCACCCCCAGGATGGCCGCCTCCGGCGGGTTGATGATGGGCGTGAATGTGTCCACTTCATACATTCCCACGTTGGTTACCGTGAAGGTCCCGCCGGTCACCTCGTCCACGGTGAGGGTGTTCTCCCGGGCCCCCTGGGCCAGCCGCTTCGTCTCTCGGGCGAT
>JACQYG010000296.1 GCA_016208345.1 Chloroflexota bacterium | reverse complement strand
TGTTCATCACGCTTGGCGAACGAGGCGCTTTGGTGTATCAGGGGCAACACGTTACTCGCATTCCTGGCCACAAAGCCAACGAACTCGACCCAACCGGTGCGGGCGATACTTTTTGCGGTGCCACTCTGGCCGGCCTTGCGCGCGGCGAACATCCAGTGATCGCGGCACGGAAAGCGGTTGCCCTGGCCGCCCAGGTCATCGAAGCGATCGGCCCGGCAGCCCTCTTGCGAGATGATTCGCCCCCGGTAGTGCCGCACGACCCGCGGGTCACACCTAATCAAGACCAGATTGGGCGCGTGGCCCGCCTCATCGCGACGCTCCCCGAAGTAGAGCCTTTCAAGTTTGTTGGGCTCGAGTACCCGCCGGTTGACCACCCAGCCGCGCTCGGTTACTTTTTTGCCGCGACCCTACAACAGTTTGGCTTCTGGGAGGCCCGGGAAGGAAGATACCACCGACCGTTGCTCGCACCGATCGAAGG
This sequence comes from Chloroflexota bacterium, assembly GCA_016208345.1. Taxonomy (GTDB): domain Bacteria; phylum Chloroflexota; class DTOL01; order DTOL01; family JACQYG01; genus JACQYG01. Next base: position 2,811 of record JACQYG010000296.1, on the reverse strand, counting down.
TGCGCCGCGCAAGGGTTCTGATTATCTCTGGCATGCCCTTCTGCGCCCGTTGCTCAGAGACACCGGGTTCTATGTCCCGGCCCGCCAGGCCAGCCTGACCCGAGATGACCTCGTGTCCATTTTTCGCGCCGACGATGGCTCCGACCCAATGCCATCGTTCGACCTCCACCTGGCTCAAGCCCAGGCCTATGGGCATGATATGTTGGCACTCGGGCTCTCGCCGCAAATCCTGGTTGCTCAGGCGAACGCAACGGCGACTCCCCTCCGGACATTTCTGCAAAGCCTCGATCATATTGGAGGCTACAAAGAAGACCCGCTCCGCAAGAAGGCTAACCTGCTGGCACTCATCCTGCACCAACGTCCGGAAGGGTTCTTACGTTTTTCTGCGGATGAGGCGGTAGACCCGGTGATTGACTATCACCTGATGCGTTCGTGCCTGCGGATTGGCCTGCTCGATGTGCTCGATCCTGATCTAAAAGAAGCGTTGATCATGCGGCGACTGCTCGACCCGAGCGACGAATGGGCAGTTCGCCGCGCCGCTTGGGGAGCGATTCGACAGATCGTGGCTGGCTCGGGGAAAAGCATGGGGGCGGTGGACTGGTTCTTCTTCAACGCGCGCCGTCGCTGCCCGGAGATGGCGGAGCCGGAGTGCTTTCAATGCCAGGTTGATCCCGTGTGCGCGCACCGCAAAGAGCTGTTTCAGCCAGTGCTCCGCACCACGTTCTATTGAGGAGACAGGTCTGCCTTTTGCAATTGGCCCAGGGCCAGGCCCTTGCGCCACAGGAAGAACAGTCCCAGTACCACCGTGAGGATGTAGGGCAGCCCGTGAAAGATCAGGGCGAAGCTCAGGGCCGTGCTCCGGGGCACCGCCCAGAGGGCCAGGGCCAGGACCGCCACGTAGTGAAACACCCCTATATACCCGGGAGAAGAGGGAACCGAGATGCCCACGTTCACCGCCGCCAGGACGAAGGCTGCCCCGTACCAGGGTAGCCACACCCCCACCGAGGCCAGAAACAGATAGGTGGCGACCACCCCCAACAGCCAGGCCAGGGCCGAGTGGACTACCGCCAGGCCCATGCCCCTGGCGCTGCGCAAAACGCCCAGGCCCTGGATGAAGGAACCCACAAGCCTTTTGAAAACAGGGCCAAAGCCCAGCGGCAGGCGCGAATAGAGCGCCTCCAGGCGGTCGAGGTGCCTCTGGTCGGCCCAGGCGGCAAGCAACAATCCCAACAGGGCGGTGACCGCCACCAACTCCATCGCCGCCAGGCTCCCCTTCAGCTCGACCGGGATCTCCATCTGCAGGGTAACGATGACGATCAAGACGATCAGGGACAACACGTCCAACAGACGCTCCACCACCACCGTGGCCAGGGAGGCCGTCTTGCTCAGGTTCTGCTCCTGGGCCAATAACACTGCCCGGGCAATCTCGCCCAGCCGGAATGGCAGTAGATTGTTCCCCATGTAGCCGATGATCAGATACTCAAAGGTCTCCCAGGCCGGTACCCGCTTTAGCGGCAGGAGAAGGCTCTGCCAACGCCAACCCCGCGCCGCCAGGCTAACCCCGTTGGCCACGAGCCCGGCGGAAAGGAGAAGCCAGTCCACGCCGAGGAGTGTCGCCGCGAGATCAGGCCAGCTTGTATTGCGAAAGGCCAGATACAGCGCCACCGCGCTAATGGCCAGGCCCAACCAAAACCTGAGTCCGTTCTTGCTCAAGGTATCCTTCTCCCACATCTGTCCATGGGCTATCCGATTCCCCCACAGAGTTTCGTCCCCTTCACAGCATAATCGGGGACTGGCGGTGCAAACGCATCAGGATGTTCAGGTCGGCCAGGAGGTTGACATCCGACGGGGCCAGGCGCGTCACCACGCCGACGTGCACGCCCCGGCGGCTCAGGGCAATCGCACCGTAGTACACGGCGCCGCCCGCTCGGATCTCCACTGTGCCGTTGTGAATTAGCAGGTCCTTCGTCACATGTCCGATCATCAAAATGTCCACGCTCGCGTCCACCTCACATCTTGCCAAAGCCGGCAGCAATGTGCTTTGTGCGCAGAAAGCATTCGGCAACGAAGAGAATGAGCAGTATGGTCACAAGGATGAGCAGGCTGACCACCGAGGCCCCTGAGCGGATGAACTGATCGCCAAGATAAGAATAGAGGATGACGGGTAGGGTCTGCACTGTGGGCGAGCCCACAATGATGGCAAGCACCAATTCCTCGACACTGAAAATGGATGTAGATGTTGCTTTGCTTTAAACCTTATCTTCTGCTTCGTCTGACTGGAGAAGCTTTTTCCACCGGTTGATATGTCCATATTCATCAGATTGATTCTTTTCGATTACCTTGCGAGTGTCTCCGTCCCAATCTATCGTCCGAAGGAGTTCATCATAGTGGTGAACGGCTTTTGTCTCCACCCAGATACCAGTTTTGAGCATTGCCTTCCTGCCCATCAGTCGTGAAAAAAAACCAAATGTAAAACCGACAATCCAATACATCCATCTGATTTTACTCGGTTTCCAACCATATTCGAAAAGTTTGACCTGGAAGTCCTGGAGGTGTGTCATTTCATTACACATAGCGGCGATTAACTGACGATTGAGTTCACACACCTTTTTCGTGATCTGAAACTTGTAGATATTAACTGCCATCGTTTCCAAGGTATGTAATGTAAGTAATCCCTTCCTGATATCTTTTAACCTTGCTGAAGACATCCCCTGTCCTCTCATCTGGATATCATCAATCCGGATCAAGGGCCTTATTATTGAGATATCATAATTCATTTTGTTTTGGGTCTCCTGATCAATCCTTTTCATG
>JACQYG010000295.1 GCA_016208345.1 Chloroflexota bacterium | reverse complement strand
TCACGTGGGCCTCCAGGAAAAAGCCCTCCCGGGTCTGCGGTATCTTGAACAAGGGCGCTAAGCTGTCGGCGCCCTCCGAGGGCACCAGGGCGGTGGCCAGCACCAGGAGGTCCGCCGGGAGCTCCAGCCCCTCCCGGAGCACCGGGTCGGTCACCTTCACCCTGAGCCGGCCAGCGGATTCGGCCACCTGGGGCGGGGCAGCATCGGTGTAGCGCACGAAAATGATGCCCTTCTCCCGGGCCTGGGGGTAGAGCCTTTCCCGGAACCCATAGGTTCGGATGTCTTTATAAAGCACATAGACGGCGGCCTGAGGGTTTAGCTCCTTGACCTTCAGGGCATTGTTGATGGCCACGGTGCAGCACAGGCGGCTGCAATACCACTCCTTGTCCGGCTCTTGACCAACACACTGGATCATGACGACGTCCCTGGCCTGGGCCAGGGAGGTCGGGTCCTGTGCGATGCGGTCCATGAGATCTTGCTGGGTGATGACCTGGGGCGCCTGGCCCAGCAGGTATTCCTGACCCCGGTACTCTCTGGCACCGGTGGCCACAATGGTGACGCCGTGGCCGATCTCCACCTTTTGGCGGTCGCCATTGGAGGAGCTGCGGCCGGTGAGCACCGTGCTCTGGAAGTTGCCCACAAAGCCGGAGGTATCCAGGACCTCGGCATCCTTGAAGGTCTGGATGAGCGGGTGACTTTCCACGTCCCGCACCAGGCGGTCCAGGAACTCCCGGGTCCCGGTTTCCTGGAGGGAGTAGGACAGGTGCCTCAGGTGGCCGCCCAGCTCTTTCTCCCGTTCTACCAGGGAAACGGCGAAGCCCTGGCCGGCCAGGCTCAAGGCAGCGGTCAGCCCCGCCGGGCCGCCGCCGATTACCAGGGCCTGGTGTAGCAAACCCATGGGCTCCCGGTGCAGCGGCTGGAGCAGCCGGGCCCGGGCCACGGCCATGCGCAACAGGTCCATGGCCTTGACCGTGGCCTCCTGGGGCTCCTTGGAGTGCACCCAAGAACACTGGTCCCGGATGTTGGCCATCTCAAAATAGTATGGGTTCAGCCCTGCCTCCCGCATGGCCTCCTGGAAGATGGGCTCGTGGGTGCGCGGCGTGCACGCGGCCACCACCACCCGATTCAAGCCCAGCTCCACAATCTTCAGCTTGATGTTCTCCTGGGTATCCTGGGAACAGGTGAAGAGGTTGCGCTGGGCGTGGACAACCCCCGGCAGGGCCTTGGCGTATTCCACCACCTTCTCCACGTCCACTACGCCGGCGATGTTGGAGCCGCAGTGACAGACGAAGACCCCCACCCGAGGCTCCTGGCCAGACACGTCCATCTCCGGCGGGTATTCCTTAGGCTTCACCAGGGTGCCCCGGGCCGGGGCCAGGAGGGCCAGGGCATTGGCCGCGGCGCCGGAGCCCTGTACGACGCTATCCGGTATGTCCATGGGCTCGGCGAAGGGGCCGCAGACGTAGATGCCGGGGACGCTGGTCTGCAAGGGCGTGAACTCGCTCACGGCGCAGAAGCCATTGGAGTCCAACTCAATGCCCAGGGTCCGGGCGAGCTCCCGAGCGCTTTGGGCCGGCTCCATGCCCACCGAGAGCACCACCAGGTCAAACTCTTCCTCTTTGAGTTCGCCTTCTTCGGTCTGGTAGCGCAGCAGGAGGTTTCTGGTGGACGGCACCTCCTTCAGGCTGGAGGGACGGCAGCGGACGTAGTTCACGCCGTACTCGCGCTTGGCCCGCTCGAAGTAGGCGTCGAAGTTCTTGCCGAAGGCCCGCATGTCCACCATGTACACCTGGCAGTCCACGCCGGGCAGGTGCTCCTTGGCCAGGATGGCCTCCTTGGTGGCGTACATGCAGCACACCGCGGAGCAATAATCGTGCTTCTGGTCCCGGGAACCGATGCACTGCAAGAAGGCGATGCGCCTGGGTTCCTGGCCGTCGGAGGGCCGCTGCACGTGGCCCTGGGACGGGCCCGAGGCGGAGAGCACCCGCTCGAACTGCAGGCTGGTGATGACGTTGGGGTAGCGGCCGTGGCCGAACTCCTCGGATAGCCGGGCATCGTACACGTCGTACCCGGCGGCCACGATCACCGCCCCGAAGCGGTCTTTGATGATCTCGTCCTTCTGCTCCCAGTCAATGGACTTGGTGGGGCACAGCTTCTCGCAGACCCGGCACTCCATCAGTTTCTCGCCACGCTCTTTGGCCGCCAGGTGACGCACGTAGCGGCAGTTGGCCGTGTCGATCACCGGCCTGTTGGGGACCGCCTGAGGGAACGGGATATAGATGGCCGTTCGGCGGCCCATCCCCACGTCGAACTCCGAGGGAACATTCTTCTCCGGGCACTTCTGCCAGCAGGTGCCGCAGCCGGTACAGGTGAGATGGTTCACCTTGCGGGCTTTTTGCAATATCTCCACCTCGAAGTTGCCTACGAAGCCCTTCACCGAGAGCACCTCGGCGTAGGTCCGGAGTTCGATGTTAGGGTGCTGCGACAGCTCCACCAGTTTGGGGGAGATGATGCACATGGCGCAGTCGTTGGTGGGGAAGGTCTTGTCTAGCTGGGCCATCTTGCCGCCGATGGCCGGGGATTTCTCTACGAGATAGACCTTGATCCCCGACTCCGCCAGGTCCAGGGCAGCCTGGATGCCGGCGATGCCACCCCCGATGACCAGCGCGGCACCGACCTTGTGATTGCCGTCAGGAGCCATGGCCTAGCTCTCCTCGGTGGGGGAAATTCCGCGGGGGTTGGCGCAAACGTGAAAAATTATACAACCCGACCCTTCAAAAGTCAATGGCTCACAATGTCTTTCAGCCCAACCAGCCACCTCGAAGCGGTCAACACCCACCACCATGATAGCACACTTTCTATACAAAAGCAAATACTTTGTTATGAAAGTATTGTGGACAGGGGCTTAGTCCGCCTCTAACCGCCACAGGTCTTCGTAGCACTCCCTCCGCCGGACCAGCCGTGCCTGTCCGCCTTTGACCATCACTACGGCGGGCCGAAGCGACAGGTTGTAGTTGCTGGCCAGGGGCAGGCAGTAGGCGCCGGCGGCCGGGATAGCCAGAAGGTCGCCCGGCTCCAGCCGTGGCAGATGGACATCCCTGGCCAAGATGTCGCCAGACTCGCAGTACTTTCCGGCCACGGTCACGGTTTGGGTGGGCGCCGTCTGGACCCTGTTGGCTGCCACCACTTCGTATCGGGCATCATACAGGGCGGGCCGGATGTTGTCGGCCATGCCGCCGTCCACTGCCACGTAGGTGCGGACCCCCGGCACCTCCTTGATGGACCCCACGGTGTAGAGTGCTACCCCAGCCCTGGCTACGATGGCTCGCCCCGGCTCCACCACCAGACGGGGCCGGGGTAGCCCCAACCTCTCCACGCCCTCTACCAATGAATCCGCGATTGCCCCGGCCACGGCCTCTATCTCCGGCGGCTGCTCTTCCCTGGTGTAGCGAATCCCCCATCCACCTCCGGGGCTGATCTCCGCCGGGACAAAGCCGAACCTCTCGCGCACCCGTCCAGCGAACGCGAGCAAGGCCTCCATTGTAGCCCGGTAAGGCTCCAGCTCGCAGATCTGAGAGCCGATGTGGGCGTGAAAGCCCAAAAGTTGCAGCCCGGGGGAAGCCAGAACCTGGCCCACCGCCTCCTCCGCCGCGCCGGTCTGCAGGGGGAACCCGAACTTCGAGTCCACCAGGCCGGTGGTGATGAATCGGTGGGTGTGGGGGTCCACGTTGGGAGACAGCCGAAGCAGGACAGAGGCCTTAGCGCCCAGGCCGAGCGCGGTTTGGTTCAACCGCTCTAGCTCATGAAGGTTATCGACGACGATGCGGCCCACTCCCAGTTTCAGAGCCAGCTCCAGTTCTTGGGCCGACTTGTTGTTGCCGTGGAAATAGACCAGCTCCATGGGAAAGCCCGCCCGCTGGGCCAGGGCCAGCTCGCCGCCGGACACCACGTCCAGGCCCAGCCCTTCCTTCACCAGTAACGAGAGTAGGGCCAGGCCCAGGTAGGCCTTGCCGGCGTAGAGCACCCGAACGTCCGGATAGCGACTGGAGAAGGCCTTGAGGTGTCGAGCGCAGTTATGGCGCAGGGTGGCCTCGTCGTAGGCGTACAGGGGGGTGCCGAATTCCTGGGCCAGGCTCACCAGGTCGCAGCCGCCGATTTCCAGGTGGCCGGCGCTGTTCACCCGCGCGGTTATCGGCAGGATATCGCCGAGCTCGTCCACAATGCTTGAGGCATCAGTCTTTTCCATCTGTTTCTTTAGTGACTCCGCTGAAAAACAAGGGTTTAACCGCAGAGCACGCAGGGCGCGCCGAGATTTTCAGTTTTTCTCTGTGTTCTCAACGCTCTCTGCGGTGAGAAAACGCCTGGAACGACTTTTTTCAGTGGGGTCTTTACTAGCAAGGAATTCATTCAAGGGCTTACAGCGATTCGCCGGGCACCGGCGTACATGTCATCCAGGTCCTGGCGATAAAGCGGGGAGGAGGAGTCGAAGCTATTCACGACCACTTTTCTCTCTCTGCCGGTGGCGTGGATGTATTCTCCCTCTCCGTGATATAGGGCCACGTGGGTCACCTTGCCTGCTTCGCCAAAGAAGACCAGGTCAGCCGGGGCCAGCTTGGAGCGCTCAACCAGGGAGCCTATGGGTGCGGCCAACTGCTGGCCTGCATCGCGCGGCAGGACATAGCCATGGGCTTTGTACACGATCTGGACAAAGCCTGAGCAGTCCCAACCCCTGGGGGTTAGCCCACCCCAAAGGTAGGGGGTCCCGATGAAGCGCCGGGCGGTGGCAAGTAGGTCGTCGGGCGTTCCCCGGGGGAAGAGGCAGTGGGCCGGACGCCTCTGCACCGCCTGGCCCTCGATCCAACCCTCCTGCCCATCGGGCAGAAGGACCAAGTGCCAGTCGTCGGTCTCTCGGAGCTCCTTCAACACGGTGGTGAAATAGACGGTGGTCACCGCCCGGGCGCCCAGATAGGGATTGGCCAGCAATGGGGCTTCCGCGCCGGTCACGACCAGGAGCGGGTCTTGGGCCCAGTAACCTGGGTCCTTAGGCAAAGCCAGCGCGACCCCCAGTATCCAGCCCTGGTAATCGGGCAGCGAGGCCTGCAGCCAGCGCCCAGACTGGCCTGAGACCAGCACCGGGATACCCAGAAGGGCCTGATTAACCAGCTCCGAGGTTGGATCTGGCTCCCGGCGCACGTCCGCGACCCCCGTGCAGATGAGGCCCTTTACCCCGACTTCGAGTGGCACCTGCATAGCCTGTTGGCGTTGGTCTTCTCCAGGCATTATCTATCCTCTTTGCCTTTTCCAAACATGATCTTAGCATCACAGCCGCCAGCGGGGCGGAGGAAAGCGATTTGGGTTCCTAATTGAGCGAATTGAGAGAGATGGGTGGTGCACCACTATTGGTTGATAAATAGGCAAATCTATCAAAAATATCAGTCTATCGTCATTCCTGCGGAAGCAGGAATCCAGACGCTGTTCCTGGGCAGGAATCCAGCTATTATCCACAAATATATTCCCTCTAGATTCCCGCTTCCTGAACCTGTCAGGAACAGGTTTCGCGGGAATGACAAAAGGGGCGAGTACCGACTATCTACAATTATCAACTACTGAGGGGCCACTACTGAGAGATGGGCGGAAGTTAGATTATATCTTATGTCCCTTTTTCGCTTGGTGCCAGACCGGACAGCGACCTGGCACCCTATTTTTTCGACTCTAATAATTCGATGAAGGTCTGCGTGTCGATAATCGGAACCCCGGTGGTGCTACCCAAAACCAGCAAATCCTTGTCTTCACTTACCAAATAATCTACCTGGCCAGCAAGGGCGGTAGCCACAAAGATATCGTCTTTCGGATCGCGC
>JACQYG010000063.1 GCA_016208345.1 Chloroflexota bacterium | reverse complement strand
AAGTTGCAGGGTTACCAAGCACTGGGGCTGCGCTTTAACGTAGAAATATTGACCGAGCCAAATCATCTCTCCGGTGGTCCGGGGTGGGGGGTCTCGGCGGAGCACGCCAGGGACTTTCGCCTGTGGTACCACCTGACCCTTAGGCTCCTGCGACAGGAGTTCCCCACCCTGGAGCTTGGGTTCCCGGCGCTGTGCGCGGTGCCTGATCTGAAAACGGACCTGGTGTGGCTGGACGTGTGCAAGGACGCGGTGGAGGCCTCGGACTTTCTGGCCGTCCACTGTTACTGGCAGTACGAGAACATGACGAGCCCAGATTGGGGATATCGGTTTTTGCAATACCACGCCAGGTTCCCGGACAAGACCCTGTGGATCACGGAGTTCGGGGACTCCACGCCTGGAGTGAGCCACGAGAAGAAGGCGGAAGAGTACCTGGCCTTCTGGAAGGAGGTGGGGAAATACGGGTACGTGGCCGGGGCGGCGCCATTTATCATCGGAGGGAGTGACGATTGGCGGGAGTTTAGCCTGGGTGAGCCGGAGGCGAGGGCAGCGCGGATAGCAGCTAGCAGGGAGCGGTTAGCAGGGAGCAGGGAGCCGCTAGCAGGGAGTACGGGGCTCCGGGATGAAAAAGTAGCCTGTCCCCTTTTCTCCCGCCCTGCCCCCTGCCCTCTGCTCCCTGCTACCCGCCTGGGTGGGGCCTACCAGAGGCGCGACCAGGGCCAGATCGAGGGCGTGGTGATCCATCACACGGCGGTGAATGCTGATCTATCTGCCCAGGATATAGCGCGCTACCACGTGGAGCGCAACGGCTGGCCGGGGATCGGCTATCACTTCCTGGTGCACCAGAATGGCGACATAGATTGCTGCAACGACCTGGAGGCAGTTTCCTACCACGCGGATGGTCAGGAAAAGATTAACGGCGTTGGCATGAACAACTGGCGGTATGTCGGAGTGGCCCTGAACGGCTGTTTCACCGAGGGGCGTGCGCCCACGGCGGCCCAGATGTTAGCGGCCCGATGGCTCATTGCCAGCATAGAGTACAGGTTGGGACGCCGCTTAGCGGTCCTTGGGCACAAGGAGCTGGGCGTTACACGATGCCCTGGCGACAATTGGGCAGAGTGGAAACCAATTTTGGATTGCAGATTGTAGATTGCAGATTCTAGATTTGTTCAATCTGCAATCTGAAATCTCAAATCCGCGATGAGGGGAGGGAGCAAATGGCCAGACGATTTGTAGTTCTGCAAAAGCGCCGCCTGGGGGCAGCGGAGAACGGCGGGCGCCACATCATCTTCGGCACGGTGTCCGACGCCAGGGGATTCCCAATGGCTGGCGTCCGGCTCCTCATGACCTGGGAATTCATGGACGCCAAGGATCTGCCGGGCCTCTACGCCTACACCGGGGGCACTGGGGCTTACGAATTCACGACCACCATGGGCGTGTTCGCGGTCCAGGTAGTTCAGAACGGCATTTCCTCGGAAAGGGCTGAGGATTTCCGCCTGGAGGATGACAACGTGCCCCTTCCAGGTGAGCTGGAGGCGGCGGTCAGGCAGCTTGAGAGCGACCTAGCGGAGGTGAAGCAAATCCTGGCACGACTGATTCCCGCGCTGGAGGCCATCAAGCGGGATTTGCCCCCACCCCCTGGCATCGCGCGGCTTCTGTGGCTCTTTGGATTGTAGATTGCAGATTGTAGATTGCAGATTCTAGATTTGTTCAATCTGCAATCTGAAATCTCAAATCCGCAATGAATTGGGGGTTGACCATGTCGTTCAAGGATGACCTGTTGGACCGGCTTTTCGGCGGCCTTATCCGGGCGCGGGTGGCGGAGGCTACCCTGGCCGAAGAGGATCGCTGGTGGCGGTCCCTGACCAAGGCGGGCGAGAAGGACGTTACTCCCACCAGCCTGAAAGACCAGCTTGAGCAAAGCCTGGAGGCATACCGCTCTAACCCACTGGCCTTCCGGATCATCGAGCTGACCACCGATTACGTGTTGGGCCGGGGCATCGCCTTGCGGGCCAGAGATCCTCGCGTGGCGGAGTTCGTTAATCGCTTCTGGCACCATCCTGAGAACCGGATGGACGCCAGGATCTACGAGATGTGCACCGAACTATCGCTAGCCGGTGAACTTTACGTCACGTTCCATACCAACCCTCTGGACGGCATGACCTATGTCCGCCTGGTGCCAGCGTCGTCCATAGACGAGGTCACGACTGACGAAGACGACCTGGAAAACGAGCTCGGATACCACCAGGTCACAAACGACGCGGTGGGCGAGGGGCGCTGGTGGTCGCAGCACGACATGCGGCACTACGCCATTAACCGGGTGGTGGGTGCCAAGCGCGGCCAGGGCGACCTGGTCCCTCTGCTCCCCTGGCTTCGGCGCTATAAGGACTGGCTGACTGACCGGGTGGTGATCAACAAGTTCAAGGGTGCCTATCTCTGGGACGTCGTGCTGAAAGGCGCTGGCCCCGAGGTCATTGCCAGGAAGAAGGCGGAGCTTATGACCCCTCCCTCCCCCGGCTCCTGCATCGTCCACAACGAGGCCGAAGAGTGGAAGGCCATACAGCCCGCCATTAACGCCGAGGCGGTGGAGGCCGACGGCAAGGCCCTGCGCATGGCGATCGGTGCCGGCGCCGGCGTGCCTCTCCATTATCTATCTGAGGGGGAGAGCGCGACGCGGGCCACCGCCGTTGAGATGGGCGAACCCACCCGGCGCCACTACGAGCGGCGCCAACTCTACTTCGGCTGGCTGATCAACGACGTGATTGGCGTAGCCGTCGCCAGGGCTATCGAGGCCGGTGCCCTGCCCGCCGACGTTGACCGCACCCTGGAACCGCCCAAGTTCCAGGACTTGACCACCAGTGACAACGAGGCCCTGGCCCAGGCAGCCAAGACGATGGCCGACGCCCTGGTGGTGGCCCAGGCCCAGGGCTGGATTGGGCCTGAAGAGGCGGGGGAGCTGTGGAAACGGTTTGCGGGGAAGACGGAGCAGGGAGAGGCGATTTTCGATTTTCGATTTTCGTTTCTGGAGGAGACAATCGAAAATCTAAAACCTGTTCCTGACAGGTTCAGGAATCTGCAATCGAAAATCATGAGGAGGTGGTGCTTTTGACGATGGACTTTGAGCAGACCACGGCCAGGCAAGACGTAGCGGCGGAGGCCACCGTGGTGGTGGGCCAGGCCAGGACCGTCGACGTGACGATAATTCGGCCTGGTGAGAGCAAGAACGGCATGGTGTATGCGGAGGACGTGCTACGGGCCTCCATGTCGATGTGGGAGGGTGCTACGGCCTTCTGCGACCACCCGAATCTCCTGGACGCTTCTCGCAAGGGCCGGAGCGTTCGGGACGTGGTGGGCGTGTACACCAAGCCCAGGTGGGACGGCGCGATCAAGGCCCACTTGCGGCTCCTGGACGAAG
>JACQYG010000311.1 GCA_016208345.1 Chloroflexota bacterium | reverse complement strand
TCTCTGTTCAGCTTCTGACTTGGCACAAGACGTAAGCTACCGCTTAGCTGCAAGAGCGATAGCGGAGACAATTGGTTATGAAGTTGATAGCCTGGTATGTAGCAAAGGAGCATGATGGAGCAGGCACTTGATAGACCAACGGCTGAGTCGGCCGTCCTGGGGGGTGCCCTTCTCGGAGGCGGCGGCGGTGGGAAGATCGCCCACGGCCTTCAACTCGCGCAGCAGGCACTCTCTATTGGCACCCCGTGCCTGATCTCCTGCGCAGATCTTTCGCCTGACGATGTTGTTGTCACCGTCTCTGCCGTTGGCGCTCCTGCTGCCAATATCTCTCTTTTGCCTGTTCACTATTGCCGCGCTGTGACCCTTCTCCAGGAGCATAGCCGTCTGAGGATTGCGGGGCTCATCTCCAGTGAGAATGGAGCCATTGGTACGGTTAACGGATGGGTGCAATCGGCTCTCTTACAAATCCCTGTTGTCGATGCGCCCTGTGATGGGCGTGCTCATCCAACCGGTGTCATGGGGAGCCTGGGGTTACACAAAGACCCGGGCTACGTCTCCCTCCAGTCAGCCGTGGGGCAGGATGGGTTGGAACTCCTCGTGCGCGGTCCCTTGGACGCAGCCGCATCCCTCGTCCGCCAGGCAGCGGTGCAAGCTGGTGGCATGGTAGCCGTGGCACGCAATCCGGTCAGTGTGCGCTACGTTCAGGAACACGGAGCCCTTGGAGCCATCCGACAAGCCATCGCCCTGGGACAGGCGATGATCGCTGCCAGGCCCGCGGGTGGCCGGGCTGTGGTTGACGCTGTCGCCAGAGAACTGGGAGGCTGCGTCTATGGGCCGGGAGTTGTTGAAGGCGTCACCTTGGTCACCGAGGGCGGGTTCGACCGTGGAGCCATTCTGCTCCTCCCGGACAACGCCGCTAATCTTGAGCTGACCTTCTGGAATGAGTACATGACCCTGGAGCAAAATGGCCAACGTCTTGCCACTTTCCCCGACCTTATATCCACTATCGGGATAGACGGCGTTTCCTGCTCCAGCGCTGAGGTGGTAAAGGGGCAACAACTCTACGTCCTCACTGCTCCTTATGAGCGTCTCATCCTTGGAAGTGGTGTGCGTGATCTGACCGAATATCGGCGCATTGAAGGTATCATCCAGAAACCCATCGTGCCTTATCTCCAGGCTAATCCTGGCTTCCTGGCCTGAAAAGAGACCCACCGAATTGAACCAAAGACGTAGGTGAGTTATTTTCACCCTTCGTCGTTTGTTGTGTGTAAAAACGCATGGGGGTCAGATATGCTTAAGCAGGTTATGGAGATTTATGATCTCCTGGATCGAGCCACGATCACCGGTGCTGAGGTGGCCGATTACCTCAGAGAGCATGGCCTGACTCAGATCCAGGTGGAGACAGTGCGCGGTGAGCAAGGCAGCACCGACTTTGTAAAGGTGCTGTTGCCCGGAAGCAACGGACGGATGCAGGGTGGCTCTGCTCCCACTTTGGGGCTCGTTGGTCGCCTGGGGGGCATTGGCGCTCGGCCAGAGCGCATTGGCCTGGTCTCTGACGCCGATGGAGCCATCACTGTCCTGGCCTGCGCCCTCAAGCTGGCCCTTATGGCCCGTCATGGCGATATCCTCCCTGGTGATGCGATCATCGCGACCCATGTCTGTCCCCACGCCCCAACTCAACCCCATGATCCGGTGCCCTTCATGGGCTCGCCGGTGGATATCGCTGTCATGAACCGCTATGAAGTGGATCCGCGTATGGATGCCGTCCTCTCGGTGGACACGACCAAAGGCAATCGGATCATCAATCACCGTGGTTTTGCCATTTCCCCTACGGTTAAGGAGGGATACATCCTGCGCCCCAGCGATGACCTGTTGACCATCATGGAGCGCGTCACCGGGCGCCTGCCCGTTGTCTTAGCCCTCAGCGTGGCCGATATCACCCCGTATGGGAATGGTCTCCATCACATCAACAGCATCATGCAGCCGACTGTGGCAACCAAGGCCCCTGTAGTTGGGGTTGCCATCACCGTAGAGGTGCCGGTTCCCGGATGCGGCACGGGGGCCAGTCACGAGATAGATATTGAGCTGGCCGCCCGCTTCTGTCTTGAGGTAGCTAAGGAATTGGGAGCAGGAGGCTGCACCTTCTATGACCCGAACGAGTTTGCTCGCCTGGTCTCTCTCTATGGCCCTATGACTCACTTGCAAACCATTGGACGGGAAAGAGGCTGACGTATGAAGGTTGGTTTTGTCACCATTGGGCAGAGCCCACGCACGGACATTGTATCTGACATTGCGCCACTTTTGCCGGGGATAGACATCGTGGAGAGCGGTGCCCTGGATTCCGTTGATCATGCCGACCTTGCTCGCCTGGCCCCTGATGGTCAACCCGGTGATATCCCGCTGACCAGCCGGCTGCGCGATGGCACCCCTGTTACCCTCAGCAAGGCCAAGATCTACCCGCTCATGCAGGCAGCGGTGGACGCTGTTGTGGCGCAGGGGGCAGCGGCCGTCGTCGTTCTTTGCACAGGGGAATTCCGTCACCTCCATGCCTCCGTCCTAACCCTGTTCCCCGAGCGCTTGCTGACCCATTTCGTCCAGGCCGCTCTTCCGGAGAAGGCACGCCTGGGCGTGCTGGCCCCCCTGGCCGATCAGGTGTCGGCCATGCAGGCCCGCTGGCGTGCCATCTGCTCAGAGACGTGGGTCATCAGCCTGTCACCCTACGCGGGATTTGATCAAGGAATTGAGACCGTGCGCGACCTGGCCGGCTGTGCGCTGATCGTCCTGGACTGCCTGGGCTACAGCCAACAGCACAAGGCCGCAGTCCATGAGCGAACCGGCGCGCCGGTTGTCTTGGCACGGACGGTGGTCGCTCGCACCGTCCAGGAGGTGCTCCTCTCATCTCGTAAGGAGGGCTGTACAACGTGTCCATGATTGAGTTGATGCGCGGGGCGCGGGTCGCCGTTGAGACCTGCCTGGGCGTGAAGGCGGACGAAGCGGTGCTCATCGTCACGGACTACGAGCGCCAACCCATCGCCGAGGCCCTGGCGGCGGTGGTGCAGTCCCTGGGTGGGGATCCCGTGATCACCACCATGCGTCCGCGCCAGCGCAACGCCGAAGAACCTCCACCGAGCGTGGCTGCGGCCATGTGTGCCGTGCAGGTCGCCTTCCTGGTCACTACCCGCTCGCTCTCCCACACCACCGCCCGCGAGGAGGCGACGAAGGCTGGGGTGCGTCTGGCCAGCATGCCAGGGATCACCGCCGAGATGATGAAGGCTGGCGGCATTACCGCCGACTACCATCAGGTGGCTGAAATCTCCCAACGTGTGACCGAGGCACTCATCGGCAAGTCAGAGGTCGTCATTGAAACGGCCTTGGGGACGCACCTCCGCCTGGGGCTGGCTGGCCGGCAGGTGGCCCAGCCCCCCGATACAGGCCTCTACCGGAACCCGGGCGAATGGGGTAACCTGCCAGCAGGGGAGGCGTACATAGCCCCCCTGGAAACAGAAGCCGATGGGGCCCTCGTTGTGGATGGGAGTATTGCTCAGATTGGCATTCCTGATCAGCCCGTGCGCCTGGAATTCCAGGGAGGGCGCATCGTGCAGATCGACGGGGGGCAGGCCGCGGCCCGGCTCCGCGCTCTCCTGGCAGGCCTCAATGACCCCAGGGCCTACGTGGTGGCCGAGTTTGGCATCGGCACCAATCCAGCGGCACGCTTCGTAGGGATCACCGTGGAGGATGAAAAGATCCTGGGGACAGCCCACGTTGCCATTGGGCGCAATACAGGCTTCGGGGGAACCAACATGGCTCCAATCCACCTTGATTTCGTCACCACGAAGCCGACCGTCCGTGCCGATGGACAAACCATCATGCGAAATGGACAGCTAACCGTGTGAGGAGGAGATCATGCGTTCCATGGAACTGGCCCGAGCAGCCTACAAGGCTGTTAGCTCCTGTGCTCGTCTCAAGCCTGGTGAAAACGTCCTTGTTTTAGCTGATAGCATCGTGGATCGCCACTTGGTCGATGCCTTTGCCAACGCTGCCTATGCCCTCGGTGGCGAAACCCGGGTGAT
>JACQYG010000326.1 GCA_016208345.1 Chloroflexota bacterium | reverse complement strand
CGCTTTGGCGAGTTCCATGGTCTTCTCCAGGAAATGGAAGGCCGGGTGGAGTTGGGGATAAAGGCCTTTTGGTACGAAGGGATCATCTTCCAGGAAATTGTGGAAGAGAACCCGGCTATCCGCCACTTGCGCGACAGCCTGGCGGGTCGCCGGCCCGAGGAGACGTACTACGAGCGTATCCGCCTGGGGGAGATGATCGAGAGCGCCATATGGAAGAAACGGGACGAGGACGCCGGGCGGATCCTCGTCCACCTGCGTCCCCTGGCCTATCAGACTCAGGCCAACAAGGTGGTCACGGACCGCATGGTCCTCAACGCCGCCTTCCTGGTAGAGAAGGCTCGTCAGCCAGAGTTCGATGCGGCCGTCCGTCTCTTAGACGAGGAGATGGGGAAGAGGTTTATATTCAAGTACGTTGGCCCTGTCCCGCCTTACAACTTCGTCAACATTGTGGTGACGTGGGAGGAGTGAGCGTAAAACGTGAAAACGTGATGCGTGATGATTTATGTCGTGAGTTCTTCACGTTTCACGCATCACGTGTCACGAGAGGAGTTGAGGCATGGGCTTCTTGACGGACTTGCTGACTTTTCCTGTCCTGGGCCCCATCAAGAGCGTCGTCTGGGTCGCCGAGAAGGTGGCCGAGCAGGCCGAGAAAGAGCTATACGACGAGGACGCCGTGCGTGGCCAGCTCATGGAGCTGGAGCTGCGCTACGACCTGGGGGAGATCGGCGAAGAAGAGTATCTGGAAGCCGAGGAGACGTTGCTGGAACGGCTGAGGGTCATCCGGGAACGCCAGGCCGCAGAGCGTGAAACGTAAAACGTAAAACGTGACCATCACGCTTCACGCCTCACGTTTCATTTAAAAAAGGAGGACATCATGGTGACCGGATCTGAGATCGCGCAGCGGGCCAAGGAGCAACTGGCCCGGCTCACCGGGCTTAAGCCTGACACAGTGTCGGCCCTCAGCAAAGCTGAGGAGGGCTGGCACGTCAGCGTGGACCTGATCGAGCTGAAGCGCATCCCCGAGGCCACCGACGTGCTGGCCACCTACGAGGTGGTCCTGGACGACGCTGGCAACATGATCCGTTACGAGCGCACAAAGCGGTACTATCGTGGCCAGGTAACGGAGAAAGAAGCGTAGCCGACGGGTCCAAGTGAAGGAGGGTACCATGGCGAAGCAAGGACCTTCCGTCCACGAGGCGATCAGTGCCTCCCTCTTGAGGGTGGGGAGGACCCTGGAGGGGCAAGGGATGGTCTACCAGGCTTTGACCCCTTACCTGAAACTCATCGAGCGCTACCCAAACAGTCAAGAGGCCTCGGTAGCCACCGAAAGGGTGCTGGCCATTGCTGAGGGCTTGCGCAAGATGGGACAGCATCACATGGCTATGACGGTGATTGAACTATTGGAGGCGGCCCATCAAGGCCAGTGACAAATCACGAAGGGAGGGCCTAACGATGATCAGCGAAGAGCTTGCTGCTGCCATCTCCCGGGCAGCCAGCGCCGCGCTGCTGAGGATCGGGAAAATCTATGAGGAACAGGGGTGGCTCCATCACGCCCTGACCCCTTATCTGAAGATTGTGGCCTACTACCCCGAAAGTGAAGGGGCACCGACCGCAGTGGACAGGCTGGTGGCCATTGCCGGGATCTTTGAAGAGAAAAGGCAATTCCACATGACTATGTCAGTGTACGATCGCCTGGATCGGGCAGCCCGATTCCAACGCTGGGATGGGCATCAGGCGAGCCCTGAAGGTGACATCCTGTGAAAAAAGAGACGGCTAGACAGGCGAGCATCCGCTGCCCCATCGGCCTTTTCCCCAGGCAGGAAGAGGAGATCGCCCGCCTGACCCGGGAGATTGACCAGGCCCGGGCAGCGGCTCAGAAAGCGCCCTGGGCCCAGGCCCTCTTCGAGGCGGTAGACGTGCTCCTGGCCTGCGAGCAATACGACGAGGAAAGCCTGGATTGCCGCCTGTGCCGCAATTTCTCCGGGTTGCGCCGCAAGACAGCGACGCTGGTCATCAAGGCCGGGCGCCTGGATGATCGCCGACGGCGGACGGCGGACGACCGTCGGCGGTCGTAAGAGAGGAGCGCACCATGCCGGAACAACGCATGCAGCACGCTATCCAAGCCACCAACCTGGCCGACATCCTGGAGCGGGTGCTCGATAAGGGCATCGTCATCGCCGGGGACATCACTATCTCCCTGGTGGGTGTGGAGTTGCTGAACATCAAACTGCGCCTGCTGGTGGCCTCGGTGGACAAGGCCATGCAGATGGGCATTAACTGGTGGGAGAGTGATCCCTACCTCTCCTCCCGGGCCCACCAACTGGAGGAGGAGAACCGCCTGCTCCGGGAGCGACTGGATCGCCTGGAGGCGAGACTGGAGGTAGCAGCATGACGAGAGCGAATCAGAAAGCGTTGAACGTTGGTACGTTAAACGTTCAACGTTCTAACGTTCAACAGTCAACGTTCAACCGGCCGACGGCAGTCGTAATTTGTGCCTTCTGCATT
>JACQYG010000325.1 GCA_016208345.1 Chloroflexota bacterium | reverse complement strand
AGTGGGCAGCTATTAGGGCGCCCCGTGGCTCAAAGGCCGCCCACGGCTCAGGTGGGCGGCCTTTTCTTGACCTACTGGAGATTTCCAGGTGCAGGATGGCCAAAACCTATCGCATGAGAGTTTCCAGTTCATATGACCAACTGGCGGGCATTAGCGACTTCGTGGGCCAGGTGTGCTCTGAGCTGAAGCTGGACGAATGGAGCACCTACGCCATGCGAATGGCGGTGGATGAGGCCTGCACTAACGTGATCAAATATGCCTATGACGAGCAGGCCGACGGCACCATCCTGCTCTCTTGCTGTCAGAAAAACGACGAGCTCGTGGTGACGATCCACGATCACGGCCGGGCCTTTGACCCCCAGGCCGTTCCGCCGCCCGATCTTGCCGGAGAGCTCCTGAACAGAAAGGAGGGGGGGCTGGGCATGTTCCTCATGCGACTACTAATGGATAGGGTCAGCTACCGCTTCCATCACACAAAGGGTAATGTGCTAACCATGACCAAGAGGCTATGCCGATGAGCACTGCACCAATGCCCATGAGCGCTGAGGTCACGGTATTACAACCCCAGGGAAGGCTGGATGCCTCCTTCGTCCCTGGGCTGGACAGGCAACTGCAATCCCTGTTGGGCCCGGGGATACCTCACGTGGTGGTGGACCTGGCCCAGGTGACCTATGTCTCGTCCAGTGCCCTCAGGGTTCTGCTGGTGGGGCTGAAGAGGGCGCGCTCACTGGGGGGTGACCTCAGGCTTTCGGCCTTGCGAACTAACGTCTTGAACGTGTTCAAGATTACCGGCTTCGTTACGCTGTTTGGGATTTACGAGACGCGCGAGGAGGCGGTGCACTCCTACACGGAAGAGGCGAAGAGTGGCCAAGAGAAATGAGCCGGCAACCGGCTTCCCGGGCAAAGCCGGCAATGGTCTTTTTCAAGAGAGCGCTTCGGATCACCTGCATCCCCGGGCCCTGCGGCTGTATAGCTACCTCTTTGGCCTCCTGGGGCTGGCGATCCTGGCCGCCAATACTGTAGGCCTCTCCCTGGGCTGGGACCTCTGGCCGGCCTCCCTCTTTCTTCTGCTCTCTTTTCTGGTGAAGCGCTTCGGCTTCCGGGTGACGCCCAGCGGCACCCACAGCCTGGCGGGTATCGCGGCCGTGGCCGCCGTCTGCGTCTTCGGGCCGGCAGTAGGCGGCTGGGTGGCGGCCCTGGGAGCCTTCCTGCACGCAGAGTCCGCGGCCCTGGAGAGGCGCCGCTTTTCCAGCCGCGCGCTCCTGGAGGTTCCCATCTTCGACAGCGGGCTCAAGGGCCTCATGGGTCTTTCGAGCGGCCGGGTCTACCTGGCCCTGGGCGGGCAACTGGGGTTTTCGTCGCTGTCCCTGGAGCTGGTCCTCCCGCTGGCCGGGCTATGCATCGCCTGGTTTCTACTGGACCACGCCGGTTGGGGAGTCATGGAGCTTCTGCGGGGAGGGCCCGGTTGGCTCCTGGGATGGCTCAAGGCCGTTGTCCGGCCGTCGCTCCTTGGCTCAAGACCATTATCGGGCCGTCGCTCCTGGTGGAGTTCCTCCCGCTGCCGTTGTCGGTGATCCTGGTGACCGCCTACACCGGGCTGGGGCTTGCCATGTTCGCCCTCACCGCCGTGGCCCTGGTGCTCTCCAGCCTGCTGGTACGCCTCTTCGCTGAGACTGCGGTGAAGCTGCGGACGCGGGTGGCGGAGCTCATTGGCTTGAACGAGTTCGGCCAGGCCCTGGTGCGGGCGCAATTGGACACCGAGCAACTCTGCGAGCTGATCTACGCTGAGGTCAGCCACATTATGGATACCTCGTACTTCGACCTGGGTCTATTCAATGGCGACGACTACGTGTTGAAGTTGTGGGTGGAGAACAAGGTACGTCAGCCGGGCCTGTCCCTGCCCACCCCGGCCGGGAAGGGGATGATCGGCTGGGTCCGGCAAACCCGGCAGCCTCTATTGGTACGGGACTTTCAGAAGGAGCAGAACACCCTGCCGGCCCAGCCCCGGTGGGTTGGCGACACCTCGGTGCGTTCGGCGCTGTACGTCCCCCTGGTGGCCGGGCAGAACGTCATCGGCGCCATATCTATCTTCAGCCGGGAGCCGGGAGCCTACGGTGAAGATCACCTGAGGCTCCTGGGCAGCATTGCCAACCAGGTGGCCATCGTGCTGGAGAACGCCCGCTTGTACCAGGAGACCCTGGAGAAAGAGCGCATCGCCAACGAATTGCGCCTGGCCCACGACATCCAGGCCAGCCTCTTGCCCGAAACGTGCCCCGAGGTGCCAGGGTGGCAGATCTGCGCGGACTGGCGGAGCATGAGGGAGGTAAGTGGCGACTTCTACGATTTCATCGACCTCCCTGGGGACTCCCTAGGGCTATTGATCGCCGACGTCTCTGACAAAGGGGTGCCCGCCGCGCTCTTCATGGCCCTATCCCGGAGCCTGATCCGGGCCAATGTCACCGCTGGTCTTTCGCCCTCCGAGGCCCTAGCCCGGGCCAACCGCTGGGTCCTGAAAGACACAAAATCCGGCCAGTTCGTGACCCTGTTCTACGGCATCCTGAGCCCGCACTCTGGTGACCTGCACTACGTCCTGGCGGGACATAACCCGCCGCTGGTATACCGTGAGCGCACCGGGCAGGTGGAGGCCCTGGAGGGCAAGGGCATTGCCCTGGGGATCATCGAAGATGTTGTCTTGGAAGAACGCCGGGTCCGCATGAAGCCGGGAGACGTCCTGGTGCTCTATACCGATGGCGTCACCGAGGCCTGGAACAACCGGGACGAGTACTTCGGCCGAGAACGACTGACCCAGGTGCTACGAGAACACCACAGCCTGGCAGCCGGGGACTTGATCCAGCGCATCAACGACGCTATGGCCGCCTTCGTCTCCGGAGCGCCGCAGTCCGACGATGCCACCCTGGTGGTGGTGAAGAGGGAATAGCGGTTGCTCAGAGAGCGATGG